>JBKPFI010000108.1:0-22357 GCA_046728775.1 Actinomycetota bacterium
CTACAACCGCGCCTCGGCCGACCCGGACGGCAAGCCGTGGTCGGAGCGCAAGAGGCTCGTTTGGTGGGACCCGGCCGAAGGCAAGTGGACGGGCCTCGACGTGCCCGATTTCGAGGAGGACAAGGAGCCGGACTACGTGCCACCCGACGCCGCGAAGGCCGAGCAGGCGATCGCAGGCGACCACCCGTTCATCATGCAGGCGGACGGGCGCAGCTGGCTGTTCGTGCCGCAGGGGCTCGAAGACGGCCCGCTGCCGACGCACTACGAGCCGCACGAGTCGCCGTTCGGCAACCCGCTCTACTCGCAGCGCGCCAACCCGCGACGCCAGCAGTTCGAGCGCGAGGAGAACCTCTCCAACCCGGTCGGGTCGGACGCCTACCCGTACGTCGCCACCACGTACCGGCTGACAGAGCACCACACGGCCGGCGGGATGTCACGCTCGGTTCCCTACCTCGCCGAGCTTCAGCCTGCGATGTTCTGCGAGGTCAGCCCCGAGCTGGCGGCCGAGGCAGGCCTCGTGCACGGCGGCTGGGCGACGATCTACAGCGCGCGTTCCGCGATCGAGGCGCGCGTGCTCGTCACCGACCGCATTCGGCCGATCGAGGTGAACGGCCGGACGACGCATCAGGTCGGCCTCCCGTACCACTGGGGCACGCGCGGGCTCACCACGGGCGGGGCCGCCAACGACCTCTCGCACCTGGCGCTCGACCCCAACGTCCACATCCAGGAGGTCAAGGCGTTCACGGTCGGGATCGTCCCGGGGCGGCGGCCGCGCGGTCAGGCGCTCGTCGAGTTCGTCGAGCAGAAGCGGAAGGAGGCGGGTGTCGGCGGTAGCTGAGCGCACCGGCAGGCCCGAGGCGTGGCCGGAGACCTACGGCGACGAGGCCAAGGAGCGGGTCGGCTTCTTCACCGACACGTCGGTCTGCATCGGGTGCAAGGCCTGCGAGGTCGCCTGCAAGGAGTGGAACCTCGTGCCCGACGACGGGATGGTCTGGACCGGCGAGTCGTACGACAACACCTCGACGCTCGGCGCGAACACCTGGCGGCACGTCGCCTTCATCGAGCAGAACGAGCCGGCGCGGCTGGACGGAAACGGCGAAGGCGACGTGGATGCCCTGCGTTGGCTGATGAGCTCCGACGTCTGCAAGCACTGCACGCACGCGGCGTGCCTCGACGTCTGCCCGACCGGCTCGCTCTTCCGCACCGAGTACGGGACCGTCGTCGTGCAGGAGGACGTCTGCAACGGCTGCGGCTACTGCGTGCCCGCCTGCCCGTTCGGCGTGCTCGATCGGCGCCACATTGCGCGTTCCTCGGGTGACCCGCCGCCGGAGATCCTCGGCCTGCAGCTCGGCAAGAAGGAGGACGGCCGCGTCTGGAAGTGCACGCTCTGCTACGACCGGCTCAAGGGCGGCCATGAGCCGGCGTGTGCCAAGGCGTGCCCGACGGACTCGATCCAGTTCGGGCCCTTGGACGAGCTCCGCGAGCGGGCCGACCGACGGCTCGAGAAGCTGCAGGCCGAGAGCTGGAACGGCGCGCGGCTCTACGGGCGCGATCCCGACGACGGCGTCGGGGGCTTCGGCGCGTTCTTCCTGCTGCTGGACGAGCCCGAGGTCTACGGCCTGCCGCCGGACCCGGTCGTGACCACCTCGCACCTACCGGAGATGTGGCGCACGGCTGCGGTCGCGACCGGGGCGCTCGTGCTCGGCGTGATCGCAAGCTTCCTCGGGGGCTCGCGGTGACGGAGGTGCGCTCGTACTACGGCCGCCCGGTGCTCAAGGAGCCTGTCTGGCAGGCCGAGATCCCCTTCTACCTCTTCACCGGCGGGCTCGGCGGCGCCTCGTCGGTGCTGAGCCTGGTCGCTCGCGTTCTGGGCAACGAACGGCTCGCGCAGCGGAGCATCCAGATCGCCTCCGCGGCCGACGCCGTGAGCCCGGTGCTGCTGATCGCCGACCTGGGCCGGCCGGAGCGGTTCCTGAACATGCTGCGCGTCTTCAAGGTGACCTCGCCGATGAGCGTCGGCAGCTGGATCTTGGCCTACTCGAGCGCGGCGAGCTCGGTGTCGGCGTTCCTCAACACGATCGGCCGCCTCAGGCACATCGCCGACCTCACCCGAACCGCCTCGGCCGTCTCAGGCGCTCCGCTCGCCGTCTACACCGCGACGCTGATCTCGGACACCGCAATCCCCGTCTGGCACGAGGCGCGCCGGGAGCTGCCGTTCCTGTTCGGCTCGAGCGCCGCGGCCAGCGCCGGCGCGGCGGCAGCGATCGCGGTGCGGCCCGAGGAGGCAGGCCCGGCGCGGCGGCTGGCTGTCGGCGGGGTGCTCGTCGAGAACGCCGTCTTCAAGCTGATGGAGCGGCGCCTCGGGATGGTCGGCGAGCCGTACTCCCAGGGCGAAGCCGGGCGCTACAAGAAGATCGCGATCGCCTGCACGCTCGGCGGAGCGGCGCTGACTGCGGCCGCCGGCCGCAGGAGCCGGGTGGCGGCGGTCGCCGGCGGCGCGGCCGTGCTGGCCGGCGAGGTAGCAGTCCGCTGGTCGGTCTTCAAGGCCGGGTTCCAGTCCGCCCGCGACCCGAAGTACACGATCGGGCCGCAGCGCGAGCGCATCGGTCAGGCGGAGCCGGGCTCGCGGTCCGCGCCGGGCTCGGGCGACGGGTCGGTGTAGGACTCCCCTCCGGGCGGCGTGCCGCTCTCCGTCTGCGGCTCGTCCGGCTGCGGTCGCTGCCGTGCCGGCTGGACCGGTTGCAGCGTCTCTGCCACCTCGTCGATCGACCCGTACTCTCGGTCCTGCAGCGTCTCGAGCAGGGCGACCAGCGCGGGGTCGGCGTCCTCGCCGCGTGCGTGGTCGACGAGCTCCTGCTTGGTCGCCGGCAGCGGGACGCCCTCCAGCACGACCTGGAGCTCTGCGATCCGGCGGCTCACACGAAGGCCCTACCCGAGCGGCCGGGGGTCAATCGGCTCCTCGCCCTCGGGAGTGACGCGGTAGGCCCGCGACCCCGCTCGGGCAGTGACGACCTCGGCGAGCTCGGTGCCCTCGAAGCGAATGGCGACGCAGTCGTCGGCGGCAAGCCCGGGCGGGAAGCCGTCCGCGACCAGGCCTGTGTAGACGGGCCGCCGCTGGTCTTCCCCGTCGTAGTGCGGGCACGCGCTCCCCGCGAGGAAGCCGAGGCCGTCACGCATGCCCTCGAGCTGAGGGCCGAACGAGTCGGTCACCCCGGCTTCGAACCAGCAGATCATTCCGGCGCTCCAGCCGGTGAGGACCACACCCGCCTCCCACGCCTCGCGCAGCACCGCGTCGAAGCCGTGCGTGCGCCAGATCGCGAGCGCGTTCGCGGTGTTGCCGCCGGAGATGTAGATCACGTCCTGAGAGAGCGCGAGCGCGCGGAGGTCCTGCGGCGGCCACGGAAAGAAGGGCAGGTACGAGATCTCGGCGCGGTCGCCGAGCTGCGTGAGCAGCCGCAGGGTCATCTCCGCGTCGTCGGCGACGGCCGTCGGCACGATCAGCACCCGAGGCCGCTCCGAGCGGGTGAGCCCGAGGAAGTAGTCCTCGAGCCGGCCGCGCTCGTCGTCGTCCCACGAGAGCCCGCCCATCGCCACGATCGTCCGCTTCGGCTCGGTGTCAGACACAGGAACGAAAGTGTGCCGCCCCGTCGGGTTCTCCGCACCCCGCAGCCGCCGGCTCGGTGTCAGACACAGGAACGAAAGTGTGCCGCCCCGTCCACATCTCCGCACCCCGCAGCACGCAGCGTTTACCAGCGCGGCGACGCGGTAAGGCTCAGCGGGTGCCAGTCGAGCTCGGCTACACGCTCTCGTCCGAGGAGCACCCTCCGAACGACCTGGTCCGCAACGCACGTGCCGCCGAGGAGGCCGGCTTCGAGTTCGCGACCATCTCCGACCACTTCCATCCCTGGGTCGAGGCGCAGGGCCAGAGCCCGTTCGTCTGGAGCGTGATCGGCGGGATCGCACAGACGACGGAGCGGATCCGCCTGGGCACGGGGGTCACCTGTCCCACGATCCGGATCCACCCAGCGATCGTCGCGCAGGCAGCCGCAACCTCCCAGGTGATGCTGCAGGGCCGCTTCTTCCTCGGCGTGGGGAGCGGCGAGGAGCTGAACGAGCACGTCACGGGCACCCGCTGGCCGGGCCCGCGGGCGCGCCTCGAGATGCTCGAGGAGGCAATCGAGATCCTGCGGGACCTATGGCAGGGCGGCTACCGGAGCCACTACGGCAAGCACTACACGTTCGAGCAGGCGAGGATCTTCACGCTCCCGGACGAGCCGCCGCCGATCGCCGTCGCCGCCTCCAACGCGCGGGCGGCGCGGCGCGCGGGCCGCCTCGGGGACGCGCTGATCGCGGTCGCGCCGGACGAGGAGGTCGTCCAGAACTTCGAGCAGGAGGGCGGAGGCGGCAAGCCGCGCTACGGCCAGCTCCACGTCTGCTACGACGAGGACGAGGCGCGCGCCCGCAAGACCGCCCACGAGACCTGGCCGAACGCGGCCATGGGCGGCGCGCTTGGGCAAGAGCTCGCGACGACGCGGCACTACGAGGCCGTCGCGGAGCTCGTGCGCGAGGAGGACGTCGCCGAGACAGTCGTCTGCGGGCCCGACCCCGACCGCCATCTCGAGCAGATCCGTGAGTTCGAGCAGGCCGGCTTCACGCACGTCTTCGTGCACCAGATCGGCCGTGAGCAGGAAGGCTTCCTCCGCTTCTACGCGGAGAAGATCCTGCCGGCGCTCTGACGCGTGAGCGCGCCCGAGCCCGAACAGATCTACGAGCGCACGCGGCGGGAGGGCAGGCGCCGCCTCGCCCGCCCGCTGCTCGAGCTCGCGGCAACCGCGCTCGTCGGCGGCTTCGACGTCGCGCTCGGCGTCGTCGCCTACGGCCTTGCGGCAGGGGCGGTCGAGTCCCGTGCCGGCAACGGCGTCGCCCACCTGACAGGCTCGATCGCCTTCGGGATCGCCTTCGTGTTCATCGTCGTCGGCCGCTCGGAGCTCTTCACGGAGAACTTCCTGGTCCCCATCACCGGTCTTTCCCGCGACCGCGGCTCCTGGGTCAAGCTCGGCGAGCTGTGGGCCGTCTCGCTCGTGCTGAACCTCGCGGGCGGCGCGCTGCTCGCCGTGCTGCTGACGAGCCACGGCGTCCTGCGCCCGGGAAGCGGCGCGCCGATCGTCCGGCTTGGCGAGCACCTCGCAAACTACTCCCCGGCGACGTCGTTCCTCAGCGGGATCGTCGCGGGCGCGCTCATGACCGTGCTGACCTGGTTCGTCGAAGGCGCGGCCGAGTCGTTCGGCGTCCGCATCGTGATGGCGTGGATCGTCGGCTCGATCCTCGTTCTCGGAAGCTTCAACCACGCGATCGTCGGGACGATCGAGCTCTTCTACGCGATCCGGCTCGGCGCCGGCATCGGCTGGGACCAGTTGTTCGCGAACCTCGGGATCGCGGTCGCGGCGAACCTCGTCGGCGGCCTCGCGCTGGTCACCTTCGCACGCTCCGCGCAGGCCTTCGGCGCGGCCAAGAGCGGCTAGCCCCAGCGCGGGGCGGCAGGGTCGCCCGCCTCGGCGAGGCGCACGGCGCCCTCGAGCGCCACCCGGAGGTGCCGCTCCTGGACCGGCAGCGCCCACGTCGCCAGCTCGAGGAGCGCTTCGTCGCCGTCGCGGGCGGCGAAGGACGTGAGGGCGGCCCAGGCCGCGACCTCGGCGGCCTCGCCCATCGCGAGGAAGCTCCATGCGGCGAGCGGGCCCGTTCCGGCCTTGAACCAGGCGCCGGCCAGATCGGCAGCCTTCTCGCTCATCCCGTTCGCGTGGGCGAGGATCTCGAACGCCGCCTCCTCGCCGAAGGCGCGCTCCGCGTCCAGGCAGCGGGCGCGCGTCTCGTCGGCGTCGAGCCGCATCGCGTCGAGCTCCTCGCGCAACAGCGGGCCGGGCAGCCGCTCCTCCACCCTGCCGATTGCCGCGCCCGCCGCGATCGCGAGCCCGTGCGCCTCGCCGAGCTTCTCCTGCAGGACGGTGAGCACTATGCCCGGCTCCGAGCGGCCGCTTCGGCCAGACGCTGCTCCCGTTCGAGGCGCTCGCCGCGCTGCAGCTCGATGCAGACGCGGTAGGCGACGAGCGCCGCGACGACCGGGCCGACGAAGACGAGGACGCGGTAGACCCAGATCTGGGCCGAGTAGGACAGCCAGAAGAGCACGTCGACGCGGTCGGCGCTCCCCGCGAGGAAGACGAGGAAGACGAGGGTCAGCACCGCAAAGCCGATCGCCGTTCGCGCCGGCGCGTCGCGCGGCCGGTCGAGGAGGTTGTGGTACGCGTAGTCGCCGACGTAGCGCCGCTCGAGCAGCGGCCAGAGATAGAGGAACGCGAAGAAGACGAGCGGCAGCGCCGCGCCTCCCCAGAACGGGTTCGGGACGACCGTGTAGCCGCCGATCGTGAAGTCCCAGCTCGGCACGAGGCGCAGCCCCCCGATCAGCCAGCCCAAGTACCAGTCGGGCTGGGCGCCGTTGGTCGAGGAGTAGGTGTGGTACGGGCCCCAGAGCCAGATCGGGTTGATCTGCACGAGCCCACCGAGCAGGAAGAGCACGCCGGCCACCGCCGAGAAGAGCCCGAGCGAGCGCGGCGTCTGGCCCGGGAAGAGCGGCACGCCCACGATCTTCCGCTCGGTCGCCCGCCGCTCGCTGCGGAACTGCGTGTGGTGCTTCAGGGCCACGAGCGCGAGGTGCGCCGCGAGCAGCGTCGCGATCAAGACCGGGATCACGAGCACGTGGACGATGTACATCCGCGGGAAGAACGCGTGGCTGCCGGGGAACGGCCCGTCCCAGATCAGCTCCGCCAGATTGGCGCCGACGAACGGGATCGACATCGCGACCGCGTAGCCGATCGCCAGGCCCATGCCCGAGAGCAGGTCGTCGACGAGCGAGTAGCCGAGGTAGCCCTCGAGCAGCGTGGTGACCAAGATCGTGAGCCCGAGCCAGTACGTCAGCTCGCGCGGCTTGCGGTAGGCGCCCGTGAAGAAGATCCGCAGCACGTGGAGCACGATCGCGGCGACGAAGACGTTCGCCGCCCAGTGGTGCGTCTGCCGCATCAGCAGCCCCGCCTTGACGTTCGTCGACAGGTCGAGGACGGAGCGGTAGGCCTGCGTCATCTCCTGCCCCTCCAGCGGCCGGTACGGCCCGTGGTAGACGACGTGGGCGGTGCTGTCTTCGTAGAAGAGCGTCAGGAAGACCCCCGTGCCGACGAGGACGACGAACGCGTACAGCGCGACCTCGCCCAGCAGGAACGACCAGTGGTCCGGGAAGAGGTAGCGCAGCGTCTTCCGCAGCAGCGGCGCTGTGCCGCTGCGCTGGTCGAGGAACCGGACGAGGCCGCGGATCACGTCGGCTTCCTCAGGCGGACGCCCCACCAGGACGGGCCGACGGGGCTGTCGAAGTTGCCCGTCGCGCGCAGGATCCCGTCGCCGTCGACCGAGATCGGCAGCATCGGCAGCTTCCGGCCGGCCGGGCCGAAGGTGACGGTGCCGCCCGAGGCCGGGTCGAAGGTCGAGTAGTGGCAGGGACAGACGAGCCCCGGCTTGGGCTCGTCGGGCCGGAAGAGCGGCACGCGGTAGAGGGCGATCGCGCAGCCGGCGTGGGTGCAGATCTTCGAGTACGCCACGATGCCGCGGGCCTCGTAGCCGGCGTTCTCGGGCGGCAGGTCGAGCTCGTCCTCCGGCAGCCGGACGACGACGAGGGACGAGCCGAGGTCCTCCCTGTCTGCTCCTTCGGGGAAAGCGGTGTAGAAGGTCTTGGGCTCGATCTCGGCGGCCCTGTACGGCGTGCCGTGCTCGTCCACGAGCCGCCGCCCTCGGCGCCACGGGGTGCGGTAGAAGCGCCCGATCCTGAGGGCCGGGCCGAGCGAGGCGGCCGGGGTGATCAGGGCGACCCCGAGCGCGCCGCCGGCCGCCCCGAGCGCGGCCAGCAGCAGCCGGCGGCGGGTGAGCCCGCTCTCCTCGACGATCCGGGCGACCGACTCCTGCTCGTCCGGGTGCTCGTTCACCGGGTAGTCGTCCTCGAGCTGCTCGTCTGCCACCAGCCGCTTGCCCGTCACGATCAGCCCCGCGGCCAGGAAGGCGAAGGCGAGCCCGAGCGAGAGCCCGAGCAGCTGCGTATGCCGCGGCAGCCGGTCGAGCACGTAGATCACGACGAAGGCGATCGCGCAGACGGCGGCGGCCAGCAGCAGCGCGGTCGCGAACAGCTCCGCGCCGGCGTTCTCCGGGGCCGGCTGGACGGTTCGCTCCCGTTCGCCGGGCCGAAGCCGCGCGCGGCGGCGCCCGCGGCCGACGAAGAGCAGCGCGGCCGAGACGAGAAGGGCCCGCACCCTACTCACGACGGAGCCTCGTTCCGATCACGACGCAGACCCCGACGAGCAGCGAGCCCGCGATGAACCACGTCACGATCCCCTCCGGCACCGGCCCGAGGTGGCCGATCGCCCAGCCGCCACGGTCGTCGGGATGCTTCGCGTACTCGACGTAGCGGACGATCGAGTCCAGCTCCCCGCGGGAGATCTGGCTCGTGGAGAAGCGGGGCATCACGTAGGGGCCGATGCGCACGGCCTCGACGATTTGGGTCGGCGTGGCCCGGTCGAGCCGCGGCGCGACCGCGCCGGAGACGTAGCCTCCCTCGGCGACGATCTGGTGGCAGCCGGCGCAGTGCTCGGTGAAGAGCTTCTGCCCCTGGGAGAGGTTGCCGCGCTTCGGGCGGGGCTGAGGGACCGCCGGCCCCGAGCCCAGCGAGGCGACGTACGCGACGAGCGCGCGGATCTCGCGCTCCGAGAAGAGCACGCGGCTGCGGCGCGGCTGCGTCCCGAGCTCGTGCAGCGGCATGTACCCGGTGCGCAGGTAGAAGTCCGCCGCGAGCGCGCCGACGCCCTCGAGCCGCGGAGCCTTCTCGGGGACGCCCGCGCCGTTGCCGCCGTGGCACGAGAGGCAGTACCGGCCGTAGAGCTGCTTGCCCTGTCCGACGAGGCCTCCTGGCTGAGCGCCCGCAGCCGGCGCGAGCGCCAGCGCGGCCAGCGCGACCACGGCCAGACGGCTCATGCCTGGCGGCACGGAATGTTGACCGTCGTCCCGACCGCGTAGAGCACGATCATCACCAGGAAGATGGCATTCGCCGCCAGCGCCGCGATCGCGAAGAAGCGAATCCTGCCCTCGGGCGGCCCCTCCTCGTAGCTCGAGCCGCTCGTCCCCGCCACGACCGCGCCGGCCGCGAGCGCCGCGCTCAGCACGAGCACGCCGGCGACCGCGGTGACGACGACCTCCCAGAGGTCGAAGTGGATCCCCCAGCTGGAGCCGGCCGCGCTGCAGCGGGCCTCGCTGATCCCGAAGCCGACGACGTGTGCAGCCGCCCAGAGCGACGCGCCGACGAACAGCCCGAGCCACTGCAGGACCTCGAGGCGCCGCACCGTCAGATCCTCGCCGAGAGCAGGGTCAGGAGCACCACCACCGTGATCACGTTGACCGCGTGCCAGTACCAGGCGACCGCCTGCACCGCGTTCACCCGGTAGGTGGTGAGGCCGCGGGCGAGCTTCCAGAGGAGCCAGAAGTTGAAGAGGACGCCGACGAAGACGTGGGCGTGGTCCGCTCCGAGCAGCGTGTAGTAGATCGAGCTGTAGGCGTCGCGCGTGATGTCGAAGGCGTGCAGCTGGTCGCGGAAGTCGTGCACCTCGTAGGCGAGGTAGCCGCACTGGACGACGAGCGCGGCGAGGATCAGCAGTCGCGTCGCTACCAGCCGTCCCGCCTGCGCGGCCTGTGAGGCCAGCTGCATCGGCACGCTCGTCGCGACAAGGCAGGCGACCAGGATCACCGGCACGACGATCCTGGGCTCGGGGATCCCGTCTGGCGGCCAGGCGGGGCTCTTGAAGCGGAGGTAGAAGTAGGTGCCGACGAAGGCGCCGAAGAGCGTGGTCTCGCTCGCGACGAAGATCATCATCCCCCACCAGGCGGCCGGCCGGCCGAGGCGCTGGGAGACGGCGAGCGAAACCGCCGCGGAGCCGGTTGCCTCGGTCGTGCGAGGGACCTGTCCGTCTGCGGCGTAGTCCGCCATCAGGCCTCTTGGGGCTCCCTCGAGTGCCAGGCGAGCAGCACCAACGCGCTGGCCGCGGCCATCAGCAGCGCGATGTAGTAATGCTCGAGCAGCAGCATCACGAAGACGAGCGAGACCGCGGCCGCCAGCACGACCGGCCACGGCGACTCGTGCGGCATCTCTACGATCTCCGAGAACCGGCCGTCCACCGGGGTCACGGCGGGCTGCTCGTGGCCATCGTCGAGCAGGAAGACGCCGTCGGCGAGCCTGCGCCGGTCCTCCTCGCGGTCGGCCGGATCCCAGTTCGGGTACGCGCTCGTCACCTTCGGGATGAGCGCGAAGTCGTACTCGGGCGGCGGCGAGCTCGTCGTCCACTCGAGCGTCGGCCCGTGCCACGGGTCGGGGCCGGCCGGCGCGCCGCGGCGGTAGCTCACGACGAGGTTGCCGAGCAGCACGAGGATGCCGGCGAGCGTGAGGTAGCCGCCGACGGTCTCGGCGACGTTGTACGCCGTCCAGCCGACGTCCGACGGGTACGTGTAGACGCGTCGCGGCATCCCGAGCAGCCCGACGATGTGCATCGGGAAGAAGAGCAGGTTCGTGCCGAGGAAGATCAGCCAGAAGCCGACCTGGCCCGGCCGCTCGGAGTAGAGCTTGCCCGTGACCTTGGGGAACCAGTAGTACATGCCGCCGAAGATCGGGAAGACGGCGGCCCCGAAGATGATGTAGTGGAAGTGGGCCACCACGAAGTACGTGTCGGTGACCTGCTGGTTGAACGGGATCGCCACGAACATGATCCCGGTCAGGCCGCCGGTGACGAACATGAAGATGAACCCGGCGATGAAGAGCAGGGGCGTCGTGAAGCGGGCGGCCCCGAGCACGAAGGACATGCACCAGGCGAAGACCTGAAGGGTGCTCGGGATCACCACCATCGCGCTCGCCGCGGCGAAGAAGATCAGCGAGACCGTCGACATCCCGGTGGCGAACATGTGGTGCGCCCAGACGCCGAAGCCGATGAAGACGACGAGCAGCTCGGCGATCGCGACCAGCGGGAACGCAACGAGCCTGCGCTGCGTGAACGCCGGAATGATCGAGGTCGCGATCCCGAACGCGGGCACGATCAGGATGTAGACCTCGGGGTGGCCGAAGATCCAGAACAGGTGCTGCCAGAGCAGGGACGCGCCGCCGTGCGAGGGGTCGAAGAAGTGCGTGCCGACGTTGCGGTCGAGGAAGAGGAAGATGGTGTCGGCCGTGAGGGCGGGCAGCGCGAACAGCAGCCCGAACGAGGCGGCGAGGAAGGCGAAGCAGAAGAGCGGCAGCCGGTTGAACGACATTCCGGGGGCGCGCGACTTGAGGATCGTGACGATGAACTGCCCCGCCGTCATGGTCGAGGAGATCGAGTTGAAGATGATCCCGAGGGCGTAGAAGTCGATGTTGCGGCCGGGCGTGAACTGCTTGTTCGCGAGCGGTACGTAGTCGAACCAGCCCGCGTTTGGGGCCATCCCGAGGAAGAGGCTCGTGTAGATGAAGATCCCGGAGGCGAGGAAGAGCCAGTAGCTGAGGGCGTTCATCCGCGGGAACGCCATGTCGCGGGCGCCGATCAGGAGCGGGATCAGGTAGTTCCCGAAGGCGCCGGTGGTCATCGGGATGATGAAGAAGAAGATCATCGTGATCCCGTGCATCGAGAACAGCTGGTCGTAGGCCTCGGGCGAGACGAGGTCGTTGTCCGGCTTGACGAGCTGGGTCCGCATCAGCAGCGCCTCGACGCCGCCGGCGCCGAACAGCACGAGCGTCGTCCAGAAGTAGAGGAGCCCGATCCGCTTGTGGTCGGTGGTGGTGAGCCAGCCGAGAACGCCCGGGCGGCTGCGCCAGATCAGCTCGAGCCGCTCCAGGCGCTCGGCGGCCGCGGGGGTCGGGGGCGTCGCGATCGCCATCGCTACTTGAGCCCTTCCAGGTAGGCCACGACCGCCCGGAGCCGCGAGTCCGGGAGGCGGAGGTTGGGCATCAGGTTCCCGGGCTTGACGTGCTGCGAGTTGCGGATCCACTCGGCCAGGTCGGCCTTCGTGTTCGGGATCGTCAGCGCGGCGAGGGTCTGCCGGTCGGCGACGTGCGTCAGGTCGGGCCCGACGTCGGAGTCGGCGCTCGTGCCGCGGATCGCGTGGCAGCTCGAGCAGGCGCCGCCGAGGAAGGCGTCGCGGCCCGCGCTCGCGAGCGAGCCCGCGGGCGCGGCGGCGGGCTGCGACTGCCGCGCGAGCCAGCGCCGGAACTCGGCGGGCGGGTCGGCGATCAGGGCGACGCCCATGTGCGCGTGCTGCAGGCCGCAGAACTCGGCGCACTGGCCGCGGTAGCGTCCGACCGCGTCGGCGTAGAGCTCGATCGCGTTCGTCCTCCCCGGGATCGTGTCGATCTTGCGGTTGAGCTCGGGCACCCAGAAGCTGTGGATCACGTCCGCGGTGCGCACCTCGAGCCGCACGGGCGTCCGCACCGGGATGTGGATCTCGTTCGCGGTCACGGCGCGCGTGCCCGGGTAGCGGATCTCCCACCACCACTGGTGGCCCGTGACGAGCACCGTGCGCTTGGTCTCGTTCGCGGCCGGCGCCTGCGTCGTGCGGATTACGAACAGATCGGAGATGACGAAGAGGGCCGAGATCAGGACGATCGGGAGCACGATCCCCGCCCCGACGACGACGTACCAGCCGAGGCGCTCGCCCGGCTTCTCGCCCCGGGTGTCAGTCCCCACGCCGCGGCGGCCCGATCGCTTCCAGGCCAGGAGCAGCAGCCCGACGACGACCGCGAGCCCGATCCAGGCGCCGCCCATCATCCACCAGAAGAGGCTCGCGATGTCGCGCGACTGGTGGCTCTCCGGTGCGAGGGAGTTCTGCTTGTCCGAGCAGCCTGCGAGCAGCAGGACGGCGGGCGCGCCCAAGACGAGCGCGCGCTTCACGATCTCACCACGGCGGCTCTCCTTCGGGTGGGTGCAGGCGCCCTTCGTGTTCCGAATCGACCGCGCCGTAAAACTCCCCTGCGGGCCGGTACGCTCGGGCGATGGGCTGGAGCTTCGAGCCCGCGCAGCTCGTGCCGATCGCGCTGGCCGGCCTGTTGTACGCGCGGCGGGCACAGACGCTGCGCCGGCGCGGGCGACCGGTCCCCGCGGAGAAGGTCGTCAGCTTCGGTTGCGGCCTGCTCGTGCTCGTGCTGGCGCTCGTCACCCCGGTCGACTCGATCGGGGAGAGCCGGCTGTTCTCGGTGCACATGGCGCAGCACCTGATGATCGGCGACCTCGCGCCGCTGCTGATCGTGCTCGGCCTCTCCGGACCGCTGCTGCGGCCGCTGCTCGCGGCACGGGTGGTCCGGCGGGCACGGGTCCTGACGCATCCCCTCGTCGCGCTGCCAGTGTGGGCGGCGAACCTCTGGCTCTGGCACCTGCCGCGACTCTACGACGCGGCGCTCGAGCATGCCGCGGTCCATGCGCTCCAGCACGCATGTTTCTTCGCGGGCGGCCTCCTGCTCTGGACGTCGTTGCTCGGCCTGCTGCCCGGCCCGCGCTGGTTCGGCCGCGGCGCGCAGCTCGCGGCGCTCGGGCTCGTCTGGGTCGCGGGCGCCGCACTGGCGAACGTCTTCCTCTGGAGCGACCGGGCCTACTACCAGCCGTATGTCGACGCGCCGCAGACGTGGGGACTCTCGCCGGTCGGCGACCAGCGCGCCGGCGGCGGCGTGATGCTGCTCGAGATGATGTTCGTCGGCTCCTTCGCCTTCGTCGTCCTCGGCCTGCGCTGGCTGGAAGACGCCGAGCGGCGGCAGCGGCGGCTGGAGGCGCGCGGCTCGTCGACGTAGCCGACGGGCCCATCGTTACAGTGACGGCACCGGGGTGCCGCGTCACAGCGGCTGAGATCACACCCGTCGAACCTGATCTGGCTAGTACCAGCGAAGGGAGCGCGTGGAAGAGAGGACGCCGAACTGGGGGATCGAGCCGGTCCCTGAGCGCCTCCGGGTGCTCGGCCTGTTCGACCTGACCCTGCTCTGGGGGAACCTCTCCGTCAGCCTGCTGGTGATTGTCGCGGCCGCGGGTCTCGTGCCGATGCTGTCGTTCAAGGAGGCCCTGCTCGCGATCCTGATCGGCGCCGTCGCCGGCAACCTGCTGCTCGGCCTGGCGGGCGCGATCGGCGCCGACGCGCGCGTTCCGGGGATGGTGCTGCTGCGCGCCCCGCTGGGGCGGCGGGGCTCCTACGCGCCGACGGTGCTGAACGTCGCACAGAACCTCGGCTGGTCGACGTTCGAGCTGATCATCATCTCGACGGCGGCCGCGGCGCTCTCGGAGCGCGTCTTCGGCTTCGAGGCGCGCTGGCTCTGGGCGTTGCTCTTCGGCGCTGTCGCGCTGGCGCTCGGGCTGCTCGGCCCGATCGGCTTCGTGCGTCGCTACGTGCGCAAGTTCGCGGTCTGGGCGGTGGCGGCCTCGATCGTCTACCTCACGTGGTGGGCGCTGGACAAGGCGAACCTTCACGAGCTGTGGTCGACCGGTGGGACGGGCGGCCTCTCGCTCGGCCAGGGCATCGACCTCGTCGTGGCGAGCGTGATCTCGTGGACGCCCCTCGCCGCCGACTACACGCGCTTCGCGCGCGGCCGGCGCGCCGCCTTCCTCGGCGCGGGCGTCGGCTACCTCCTGCCCACGCTTTGGTGCTTCGCCCTCGGCGCGGTGCTCGTGCTCGAACGCAACCTCAGTGACCCGGCGCAGATTCCGAGCGCGGTGGCGAGCGGGAGCGCGCTGGCGGTGGTCGCGCTGCTGATGCTGACCGTGGACGAGAGCGACGAGGCCTTCGCGGACATCTACTCGACGGCGGTCTCGCTGCAGAACCTGCTGCCGCGCGCCTCCCAGCGACTGCTGATCGTGCTCGTCGCGGCGATCGCCACGACCGGGGCGATCGCGATCGACCTTGGCAACTACCTGACGTTCTTGTTCCTGCTCGGCTCGGTGTTCGTGCCGCTCTTCGGCGTCGTGCTGGCGGACTGGCTCGCGCGCGGGGCGCACTACGGCGAGCGCGACGTCTTCGCGGCTCCCGTGCTGCGCTGGGAGCGGCTGGCCGCATGGGTCGTCGGCTTCTCCCTCTACCAGTGGCTCTCGCCCGTCGGCCCCGAGTGGTGGACCGGCCTCGTCGAGCACCTCAACCCCGGCCACGCGCGGCTGACGGCGTCGCTGCCGAGCTTCGCGGCGGCCTTCGGCCTGACGCTGCTCGCGGCCTGGGTAGATTCGCTGCGTGAGGCCGCTCGCAGTCGTCGGGAACCTCTCGCGCGACCTCGTTGACGGCGCGGGGCCGCGAGTAGGCGGGGCCCCGTACCACGCAGCCCGGGCGTTGCGGGTGCTAGGGAGGCCTTCTCTCGTGGCCGTCAAGTGCGCCGACACCGACCGCCGCTTGCTGCTGCCGCCGCTGGTCCGGCTCGGCGTGCCGGTCCTGTGGCGGGGCGGCGAGTCGACCGCGGCCTTCTCGTTCAGCTACGACGGCGACCGGCGCACGATGGTCGTGGACGCGGTCGGGCCGTCTTGGACGCCAGCGGATCTGCGCGGGCTCGAGCGGGCAGAGTGGGTGCACGTCGGCGCGGTGGCGCGCTCGGACTTCCCGGCGGAGACGCTGGCCGTGCTGGCCCGCGAGCGACACCTCTCGTTTGACGGGCAGGGTCTCGTGCGGCCGGCGGAGACCGGGCCGCTGCGCCTCGACGGCGGCTTCGACCCGGACGTGCTGCGGCACGTCTCGATCCTGAAGCTGGCCGAGGAGGAGGCGCACGTGCTCGTCGGGGGCGTGGACGAAGGGGCGCTGCGGACACTCGGCGTTCCCGAGCTCGTCGTAACCTTGGGCTCGCGGGGATCGCTGGTGCTCGCGGACGGACGGCTGGAGCGGTTGTCGGCTCCTGTCGTCCGCGCCGACATCGACCCGACCGGCGCGGGCGACGCCTTCGCGGCCGTGTATCTCGCCTCGCGGGCCGGCGGGCACTCCCCGCGGGCGGCGGCGCGGCGGGCCGGGGCCGTGGTCGCCGGGCTGCTCGGCGGGGAGCTCGCGTGAGAGCGCTCGTCCGAACGGTCGACGGTGTCTTCGAGGTCGACCTCGACGAGGAGGAGGTGCTCGGGCTGACGGAGGATCGGGTCGAGCCGGCAGCCGTTGCCGTCTCGCTGCCGCTGGTCGTCGCCGCGGCCGCGTCGGGCTCGACGGTGATCGCGGTCGTCGACCGCCGCCCGCCCCTCGCGGTCTCCAACGACGCGGGCCGAACGTGGCGCGAGTCCGGGGGCGGCCTCCCACCCGGCCGCGCGATCGCGATCGCCGAGGACGACCCCGACTACGTGCTCTACGCCGCCCGCAACCGCCTCTACGTCTCGAGCGACGGCGGCCGCTTCTGGCGAGCGCTCACCCCCGAGCTCCCGGAGATCGAAGCCGTCTACCTCGAGCCGTAGCGCGGGCGGTCTCCAAGTAACAGACTGTTACTTGCTCGGTTGAAACGCCGTAGGAGAGCCGTGCCGCCGGTCCCGAGGTTCTTGTAACAGACTGTTACTTGCGCTCAGGGCAGGCGGAACTCGCCGCGCGCGACGATGACCGCGCTGCCGCCGACCTCGACCCGCTCGAGCTGCTCGGCCGAGCCGTCCGCCCGCGCGTAGAGCGTCGACGGCCTGCCGACCTCCGCGCCCTGCGAGATCTCGATCTCCTCGCCGAAGCCGATCCGCCCGTGCCGTGCGAGATGCACCGCCAACGGCCCTGCGGCCGACCCCGTCGCCGGGTCCTCCGCCACCCCGCCGGCCGGCGCGAACATCCGCGTCTTCCAGCGCGATCCCTCCCCCGCGAAACAGTTGACGCCGAGCACGCCCGGGAGGTCGAGGAGCGCCGAGGGGTCCGGCCGCAGCGACGCCACCTCCTCCTGCGACGAGAGAGTCACGTACACGTGCCGCGCGCCGTTGTCGTAAAGCTCGACCGGCAGCTCCGACCGCTCCACGCGCAGCGCCGCGAGCAGCGCCGCCTCCTCGGGATACGGCTCGAGCGACGGCAGCGGCTGCTCCATCCGGCCGAAGACGAGCCGGTCCTGCTCGCGCTCCAACGCGACCGAGACAGTCCCCATCGCGGTCTCGAGCCGGATCTCCAGGAGCTGCATCGGCGCGCCGAGCACGAAGGCGGTTCCGAGCGTCGGATGTCCCGCGAACGGCAGCTCGATCCCGGGCGTGAAGATCCGGATCCGCGCGTGGCCGTCGCCCTCGGGCGGCAACACGAAGACCGTCTCCGAAAGGTTCAGCTCGCGCGCCAGGCGCTGCATCTCCTCGCCGTCGAGCTCCCGCGCGTCGGTGAAGACCGCCAGCCCGTTCCCCGCGAGCGGGGTGTCGGTGAAGACGTCGGCGACGACGTACCGGAAGCTGCGCACAGGAGGAGACTATGCTCAGAGCCGTGCAGCTGGTCATCGTGCGTCACGCCGAAGCTGCCTCTGGAGAGCCGGACGAGCTGCGGCCGCTCACCGCCGAGGGCCGCGAAACCGCCCGTGCGCTCGGCGAGCAGCTCGCCCGCGAGGGCCTGCGTCCCGACGCGGTGCTGACGAGCCCGCTCCTCCGCGCGCGCGAGACCGCTCAGGAGCTCGCGCGACCCGCCGGCCTCCGGCCGGAGCCCGACGAGCGGCTCGCTCCGGGAGCCACGGCCGAGGGCGTCCGCGCAGCCGCTGCCGAGCGCGGGAAGACGGTGGTCGTCGTCGGCCACCAGCCCGATTGCTCGCGCATCGCCGCCGAGCTCAGCGGCGGCGCCGAGCCCGCCTTCGCGCCCGGCGCGATGGTCGCTATCGACCTGGCATGAGTGCGCCCGTCGCGATCTCCGTGCGCGGCCTGCGCAAGGCCTACGGCTCGCTCGAGGCCGTGCGCGGGATCGACTTCGAGGTCGCCCGCGGCGAGGTCTTCGGCCTGCTCGGCCCGAACGGCGCCGGCAAGACGACCACGGTCGAGATCCTCGAGGGCTACCGCGAGCGCGACGCCGGTGAGGTCGAGGTGCTCGGCGCCGACCCCGCGAACGCCGGCGGCGAGTGGCGCGAGCAGATCGGCGTCGTCCTCCAGTCCTCCGCCATGTACGAGACGCTCACAGTCGCCGAGATGCTGCGTCTCTTCTCGGGCTACTACCGCGAACCCCGGCCCGTCGACGAGGTGATCTCGCTCGTCGGCCTCGAGGAGAAGCGCGACGAGCGGGTGCGGCGCCTCTCGGGCGGCCAGCGCCGCCGCCTCGACCTCGGGCTTGCGCTCGTAGGCGACCCCCAGTTGATCTTCCTGGACGAACCGACGACCGGCTTCGACCCCCGGGCTCGCCGCCAGGCGTGGGAGACGATCCGCGGCCTGCGCGGCCTCGGCAAGACGATCCTGCTGACGACGCACTACCTCGACGAGGCCGAGCGGCTCGCCGACCGGGTCGCCGTCCTCGCGCAGGGCCGCATCGTCGCCTCCGGAACCCCGGCCGAGCTCACCGGCGCCGTCCCGGCCACGGAGATCCGCTACCGAGAGAACGGCCACGAGGTCGTGCTCGAGACCGACGAGCCGACACGCGTCCTGCACGACCTCACCGGCCGGGCCCTGGCCGAGAGACGCGAGCTCGAAGGGCTCGTCGTGCGCCGGCCCAGCCTCGAGGAGGTCTACCTTGCGCTGACCGACGAACAGGACCGGGCCGAATGAGGGTCTTCGCCCACGAGCTGAAGGGCGAACTGCTGCTGTACACGCGCAGCCGCGAGCTTGCCTTCTTCACCTTCCTGTTGCCGATGGTCTTCTTCGTCCTCCTCGGCTCGACTTACGGGAACGACACCGTCGACGGGGTGAAGGGCTCGCGCTTCCTCGAGGCGGGGATGATCGGCTACGGCGCGATCTCGATCGCCTTCGCGGGGCTCGCGATCGTGCTCGTCATCCGGCGCGAGGCGGGAATCCTGAAACGCCTGCGCGCGACCCCCCTGCCCGCCTGGGCCTACGTCTCCGCGCTGCTCCTCGCGTTTCTCGCCGCGTTCGCGGTCGAGGTGATCGGGCTGCTCGTGCTCGGGAGGGTGCTGTTCGGGATCGAGTTCCCCCACCGAATTGGCTCGCTCGTCCTCGCCCTGCTCCTCGGCGCCGTCGCCTTCTGCGGGCTCGGGATCGGGCTGACTGCGCTGATCCGGAGCGCCGAAGGCGCCTCGGCCGTCGTGAACGCCATCTACCTGCCGATGGCCTTCCTCGCCGGCGCCTTCTTCTCGCCGCACCACTTTCCCGAGGTGCTGCGCGCGATCGCCGACGTGCTGCCGCTGACCTACTTCCTGCGGCTGGTGCGCAACGTGATGCTGCACGGACACGAGATCTGGTCGCAGGGGACGAACGTGGCGGTGATCGCCGCGTGGGGCGCGCTGGGTGTGATCGTCGCCCTGCGCGCATTTCGTTGGGAACCGCACGAAGGTTAGGTTCGGCCGCCGACCGGTAATACGAGGGCGGGATGAGGGCCGAGCCGCAGCTGGCGTTCTGCGTGCGCGAGGTCGAGCCGCCGGGCGTCGTCGTGCAGGTGAACTTCGGCGTCTTCGCGGGACGCAGGGCCACGCCTGCCGAGATCGAGGAGCTCGCCAAGGCGCTTCTGACGAAGGTCGGCGAGGTGTCGATCGTGGCCGAGGAGCGCCACGAGATCGGCGGCGAGAGCGAGGCGGAGCTGAACCAGGTGCGCGTCGAGGTCGCGCCCGACCAGCTGCCCGAGGACGAGCACGAGCTCGACATGCTCTGCGGACGCCTCGTCGAGGCCGCGGAGGCGTGGGCGAACGCCTGCATCGCCGAGCGGCACGCGGAGGTCTCGGAGCTCTAGGAGGCTTTGGCGGAACGGAGCCTCGTCACTGTTTCGTCAGAGCCGGAGTCTCAGACGCGGACGGGGCGCCGGCGGGGTGCGCGCCCAGCTCGGGCGGCCTGGACGGCGAAGCGGACGAGCGCGCGCGGCATCCTCTCGGCGCGGGCCACCGTCTCCTCGAGCGCCGAGACGAACCACGCGAGATCGTCCTCGGTGACCACGAGCGGCGGCAGCCCCTTGATCACGTTCAGCCCGTGCCCCGCGACCTGGCTGAGGACGCGGCGGTCGCGGAAGAGCGGCACGACCACGAGCTGTGAGAAAAGGCCGGGCTGAATCCGCTCGAGCAGCTTCCAGCTGCGCGAGCCGCCGTCGGGCTCCTCGAACTCGATCGCCCACATCAGCCCGAGGCCGCGCACCTCGCGCACGACCGACGAGCGCTCGGCGAGCGGCCGCGTGCGCTCCAGGAGCAGCTCGCCCAGGCGCGCCGAGCGCTCGACGAGACCCTGCAGGTCGAGCTCCCGCAGCGTCGCCAGCCCGGCCACCATCGCCAGGTCGTTCGGCGCGAAGGTCGAGCCGTGGCTGACCGCGTTCGGGAGCGAGTCGAAGACGCCCTCGTAGACCTCGGCGCTCATCAGCAGCGCCCCGACGGGGACGTAGCCGCCGGAGAGCGACTTCGCGACGGTGATCAGATCCGGCTCGAGGGCCCAATGCTCGAGCGCGAACAGCCGTCCCGTTCGTCCGAAGCCCGTCTGCACCTCGTCGACACAGAAGAGCGTGCCGTAGCGGCGGCACAGCTCCCGCGCGCCGGCGAGGTAGCCGTCGGCGGGAAGGTTCACGCCCTTGCCCTGCACCGGCTCGACGATGAACAGCGCCACGTCCTCGCGGGCGAGCTCGCGCTCCAGCGCCTCGAGGTCGTTCCAGGGGACCCGCTCGAAACCCGGCAGCAGCGGCCCGAAGCGGGCCGTGAACTCCGGGCCTGCGTTCGCGGAGAGCGCGCCCAGTGTAAGGCCGTGGAAGCCGTGCTCGGCCGAGAGCACGCGTGAGCGTCGCGTCGCGGCGCGACCGAGCTTGAGGGCCGCCTCGACCGCCTCTGCACCCGAGCTTGTGAACAGCACCCGCTCGACGCTCGGCGGTGACCGCCGCAGCAGCTCGTCGGCGAGCAGCGCGGGCAGGGTGTCGACGCCGAGCTGCACGGAGCCCGGCCGCTCGAGCTCGAGCGCCTCGACCAACGCCTCGCGGACGCGCGGGTTGTTGCGCCCGACGTTGAACATCCCGAACCCGCCCAGCATGTCGAGGTAGCGGTTGCCGTCGGCGTCCCAGAGGTAGGCGCCCTGCGCCCGCGCCCAGTGCCGGTCGAACCCGATCGTTCGAAGGAGCCGAACGAACTGCGGGTTGATCGTCTGCGCGTGGAGGTCGAGCGCCTCGGCGCCGCGTGCCTCGACGAGCTCGCTCAGCCACCCCACGGCGGGATTATCGCGAGGTCCCGATCAGCACGCCGCCGACGACGATCAGCACCGCGCCGAGCACCAGGCGCGGGCCGACCAGCTCGCTGCGTCGTAGGAGCAGTGCCGAAAACGCCACGCCCCAGAGCGACTCGGTCGCGACCAGCGGCGCGACGACGCTGACGCCGCCGCGGTAGTAAGCCTCGAACAGCATCGCGTAGGAGAGCCCGAAGAAGACGCCCGCGGCGGCGAAGGCGCCGAGGGCACGCCCGTAGCCGCGCGCCCAGGAGCCACGGCGCGTCACGACGAGGTAGAGGGCGACCGTCGCCGCTCCCGAGAGCAGTGAGACCGGCGCCGCGACGAGCGGGTGGACGTCGCTGCCCTTTGCGATCGCCCGCAGCACGTTGTCCCGCACCGCGAACAACACCGTCGCCGCCACCGCGAAGAGCACTCCGAGCCGCCGGAAGTCCTGCGGCCTCACGCGCTCGTTGGCCAGCGCGACAGCACCCGCGACGATCAGGGCCGCGCCGGCAAGCAGCACCGCGCTGACGGGCTCGCCCAACACCGTCAGCGCGATCGCGACGGCAACGAGCGGTGCCGTCCCCATCAGCACCGAGGTTCGCGCCGCACCCGCGTCCCTCACCGCCCGCACGAAGAAGACCTGGGACGCGCCCGGAGCGATCGCGCCGGCGACCAGGAACGGCCACGCAGCGCCGAGGCCGGCTCCTCGCGCGGCGACGAGGCCGATCGCGGCGGTAAGCGCAAGTGCGAGGGACGACATCGCGAGCGACCCGAGCTCTGCGTCGTGGAGTCGGCGGAAGGCCAACCGGACGGCCACCGACATGGCGCCGAAGAGCACCGCCGAGCCGCACGCGAGGAGGACCGCCGCCACTCAGGCGGCGCTGTGAATCCGCCCGCTGCGCTCGACCAGCCGGCCGCCGGAGCGGCCCTCGCGAACCGCCAGCACCTCGGCGAGGATCGACACCGCCGTCTCGGAGGGCGTGTGGGCGCCGAGGTCGAGCCCGGCCGGGCCGGAGAGTCGCTCGAGCTCCTCCGCGGCGAGCCCCGCGTCGAGCAGCCGCTCGCGG
>JBKPFI010000051.1:0-6073 GCA_046728775.1 Actinomycetota bacterium
GCCTGACGCTGCTCTTCGAGCGCGCGAAGTTCAGCACGCACGCCGTCGACGCGGGCATGAAGGACGAGGCAATCGAGACGCTCGCAAGCGTGCGCGTCGAGCTCGAGGTCAACGAGGCAGAGAAGGCGGCGGCCGCGTGAAGCGCCTGTTCGCCGGCTGGGCGTTCTTCGCGGCGTTCGCAACGCTCGCGCTCCTGGTCACACACTACTTCGCCCCAGGCCGGTTCGAGCTCGAGCTCGACGTCTACGTCCTGGCGATCGGCGGGCTCGCGCTGCTCGAGGTCGTGATCCTCACGCGCGAGTCCTACCCGAGGGAGCGGAGCTCGGCGCTCGCCTCGGCACTCGAGCGCGATCCGGTCGAGCTCTCGCGGCCGCCGGAGATCGAGCGTCTCGAGCGAGAGCTGACGCTCGCCACCGCGACCGCCTTCGACCTCCACGCACGCCTGCGGCCGACCCTGCGCGAGATCGCGACGATGCGCCTCGCCTCACGCGGCCTTCGGCTCGACGAGCAGGGCGAGGAGGCCCTCGGCGAGGAGCTGTGGGAGCTCGTCCGGCCGGACCGCCGCCCGCCCGCCGACCGCCACGCCCCGGGAATCCCACCGGCTGCGCTTCGCAGGGTGGTCGATCGGCTGGAGGCGCTCTGAACGTCGAGGAGGTCTCGGGCCGCGCGAACGCCGTGCTCGACGAGGTCGAGCGCGCGGTCGTCGGCAAGCGCGAAGCGCTCGAGCTCGTCCTGCTCGGGATGCTCGCCGACGGCCACGTGCTGATCGAGGACTTCCCCGGCCTCGCGAAGACTCTCGCCGCGCGCGCGTTTGCACAGGTCACGAGCATCGGCTTCACGCGCGTGCAGTTCACGCCGGACCTGATGCCCTCCGACGTGACCGGCTCCTCGATCTACAACCAGCGCGAGGGCGATTTCGAGTTCCGGCCCGGACCGATCTTCACGAACCTCTTGCTCGCGGACGAGATCAACCGCGCCCCGCCGAAGACCCAGGCCGCGCTGCTCGAGGCCATGCAGGAGCGGCAGGTGACGATCGAGGGGGTGACCCACCCGCTCGCGCCGCCGTTCCTCGTGCTCGCGACGCAGAACCCGATCGAATACGAGGGCACCTACCCGCTCCCCGAGGCGCAGCTCGACCGCTTCCTGCTGCGCATCGGGATCGGCTACCCGGGGCGCGAGCACGAGTGGGAGGTGCTCGAGCGGCGGCTCGAGCGCACGGTCGACGAGGTCGTGCTGGAGCCGGTGGTGGGGCGTGACGAGTTGCTCGAGATGCAGCGCGCGGTCGAGCAGGTGCACGTCGACAGCAGTGTCGGCCTCTACATCGTCGACCTCGTCGCGGCCACCCGGTCGGCGAACGGCGTGCAGGTCGGCGCGAGCCCGCGCGGCTCGCTCGCGCTGCTGAAGCTCTCGCGCTGCCGCGCGGCGGTTCGCGGCCGCGACTACGTGATCCCGGACGACCTGAAGGCCGTCGCCGTGCCGGCGCTCGCGCACCGCCTCGCACTGCGGCCCGAGCTCTGGGTGCAGCGGCTGCGGCCGGACGACATCGTGCTCGGGCTGCTCGACCAGGTGCCGACGCCGAAGGCCCAGCCGGAGCCGGAGCCCGCGCCCGAGCCGGCTGCCGAGTGACCCGCGCCGCGACGCCGAAGCTCGGCGCCTACGCCGCGCTGGCCGGAGCCGGCCTGCTCGCCGCGCTCGTGCTCGCGCGACCCGAGCTCGCAGCGCTCGCGGCTCCCTTCGCGGTCGTGCTCGTCGCGGGCCTCTCGCTCGCAGAGCCGCCGCGGGTGCGCGCGTTCTTCGAGTTCGACGCAGAACGGCAGGTCGAGGGCGAGCCGGTCGAGGCGCACCTCGAGCTGGACACGGGGCCGGCGGTCCCGCGGCTCGAGCTCCTGCTCGAGCTCCCGGACGGCCTCGAGAGCGAGGCCCCCAACCCGCAGGTCCTGCGGCTCGCGGTCGGCGAACGGCGAGAGCTCGAGTTTCCGCTGCGGTGCGAGCACTGGGGCGCCTACCTCGTAGGGAAGATCCTGCTGCGGGCCCAGGACACGTTCGGCCTTCTCGTGTTCGAGCAGACGCTCGACCTGCGCAGGCCGCTGAAGGTCTACCCGCGCGGTGAAGGTTTGCGGAAGCTGCTGCGCCCGCTCGAGACGCAGGTGTTCGCCGGAAACCAGCCGCCGCGAGCCCGCGGCGAGGGGATCGAGTTCGCCGACCTGAGGCCGTTCGTCCCGGGAGACCGGGTACGGCGCGTGAACTGGCGGGCCACCGCGCGCCGCAACGAGCCCTGGGTCAACGAGACGCACCCGGAGCGGAACACCGACGTCGTCATCTTCCTCGACACCTTCGCGGAGGCGCGGAGCGGAGAGACGAGCACCCTCGACCAGGCCGTCGAGGCCGCAGGCTCGCTGGCCGCCCACTACATCCGCGAGAAGGACCGCGTCGGCCTCGTGGCATTCGGCGGCGTGCTCAACTGGCTGACCGTCTCGACCGGCATCGCCCAGCTCTACCGCGTGCTCGACTCGCTGCTCGACGCGGAGATCTTCCTCAGCTACGCGTGGAAGGACATCGACGTGCTGCCGGTGCGGACGCTGCCGCCGCACGCCCTCGTGCTCGCGCTCAGCCCGCTGCTCGACGACCGCTCGGTCCGCGCGCTCGCCGATCTGCGCTCCCGCGGTTTCGACCTCGCGGTGGTGGAGATCTCGCCCGTGCCGTTCGTCGAGCCTGGGCGCGGGGAGCTCGACGACCTGGCGTACCGGCTCTGGCTGTTGCGGCGGGAGGCGCTGCGCTCGTCGTACCTGCAGCTCGGCGTGCCAGTGGTCGAGTGGCGCAAGGACGCGCCGCTCCAGGCCGCGCTGGAGGAGGTGAGGACATTCAGGCGCCACGCCCGGGTTACGCGGCCGTAGCCACCGGCGCCGCGACGCTGCTCGTCGCCGCCGTGCTCGCGTCGGCGACGGTGCTGCGCGCGGACGACTACCAGCCGCTCCTGCTCTTCGTCGGCGGGCTCGCGCTGCCGGTGCTCCTGCTCGGGCTCGCCCTGCGCTGGAGCGCCGCCCTTGCCGTCGGCGTCGCGCTGCTCGGCGCCCAGCAGGCGGTGCGCCTCGCCCTCGGTCCGGACGCGCTCGACGCGTGGGCCCCGCTGGTCGCGGGCGCTCTGCTGCTGGTCGCGGAGCTCGCGTGGTGGTCGATCGAGCCCCGAGTGTCGGCGTGGTCGGAGCCACTGCTCGGGACGAGGCGGCTGGCGACCGTGCTGCTCACGTGCGCCGGAGCGACCCTTGTCTCCGCGGTCGTGGTCGTCGCGGCGGGCGCGGAGGTCGGTGGCGGCTTCGCGGTCGAGCTTCTCGGCGTCATCGCGGCGATCGCGGCGCTCGCGCTCGTCGCCTGGGCCGCCCGCGCCCGGGCTAGCGGGGCGTGAGGCGGGTGGAGGCGCGCTCGGTCGAAGGCGCAGCGGAAGCGGATCCGCGCGCTCGGCACCCCACGCTCGCGGGACGTGAACCGGTAGGTCGGCGTCCGTCCGCGGTCCGGCGCGGCCCGTGCACCGCGGGAACGCTGGGTGCTGCGGCGGCGACGGAAACGGCAACGAGTGCGAGCGTGAACATTCGGTCCGTAGCGGATTAGTCCGTCCCGGACTACTATACTGCGCTCCCGAGCGATGGCAAGCGCACAGGTTCGGACGCCCACTCTCTCGACGACCGAGCTCTCGGTGCTCGGCCTGCTCTCGTACGGCGAGCACTCCGGCTACGACCTGAAGAAGGCCGCCGAGGCCGGCGTCGGCTACGTCTGGACCGGCGCCAAGAGCCACATCTACGCCGTGCTACCACGCCTCGTGGAGGGCGGCTTCGCGACGACGCGCCGCGTCGCGCAGGAGCGGCGGCCCGACAAGCAGGTCTACCGCATTACGAAGAAGGGCGAGCAGGCCTTCTGCGAGTGGCTCGAGGAGCCGGTCGACGAGCGCGCCGGCTCGCGCAGCCCGTTCCTGCTGAAGGTCTTCTTCGGCGGCAAGATGAGCAAGGAGGCGCTGGTCGCCCACGTCGAGCGCAAGCGCGAGGAGGCCGCGAGGGAGCTCGCGGAGTACCGCGAGATCGAGGAGCGCATCCGCGACGACGAGCGGTCGTACTTCGGCTACGTGACGCTGCGCTGGGGCCTCGCGCAGGCCGAGGCCTGGATCCGCTGGGCCGACGAGATCCTCCGCGAGCTGGAGGCCCGGCCGTGAAGGCCCTGCTCGCCGTCCTCGCGGCCGCGCTCGTCGCGGTCCCCGCCGCGAGCCCGTACCGGAACCCGACGCCCGGAGCCGCCGTCGTCCTGCAGATCCCCGGCATGCACAAGGCGAAGGTGCGCCGGAACGTCGTCTACCAGCGCTCGCAGCGGCTGCGGATGGACGTCTATCGGCCCCGCCGCGCCCGCGGCCGGCTTCCGGCGGTGCTCCTCGGCGGGCCGCCCGGCTTCGACAAGGACACCGGGCAGAAGATCGGCTGGGCGCAGCTGATCGCCGCCTCCGGAATGGCCGCCGTTGCTTTCGACATCCGCTCCGACGACCGCCTGCAATCGCCGCAGAACCCGTCACGCGACGTCCGGTCGGCGATCGCCTACGTGCGCGCGCACGCAAAGCGGCTGGGGATCGACGGCAGCCGCCTCTGCACACTCGGCTTCTCGATCGGGACCGCACCTTGGCACCTGTGGGCGACCATGCGCGACCCGCAGCCGTGGCTCCGCTGCAACGTCGTCTACTACGGCCCGCTCGACTTCGAGAGCCAGGCGTTCCCGATCGACAGGGGTCTCGCCGACGAGTTCTCCGCGTCGACATACCTGAAGCGGTTCGCCGGGCGCATCCCGCCGATGCTGGTCGTCAAGGCCGGCCGCGACGTCAACGAGGGGATCAACGAGTCGATCGACCGCTTCGAGGCGGCCGCGCGGGACCTGCACGCCGACGTGCGGGTCGTGACGTACGCGCCGGGAGCCCACGGCTTCGACCTCGGACCCCGGACGCGCCGCGCGCGCGAGATCGTGCGGGAAACGCTGCGCTTCTTGCGCGCGCGGCTCGCGCGGCCGCTGAGCGTGCAGGAGAGCTGCGTGACGCGGAGCGAGCGGCGCTCGGCGTTCCGGTTCTTCGCAGCAGACGACACGCCGCTCGTGGGAATCGTGCTAGGGAGCGGCCCGCGCGCCGTCGCCCTCGCCCACCAGAGCAACGGCGACCTCTGCCAGTGGATCCCATACGCCCGGCAGCTGGCGGCCGGCGGCTACCGGGTGCTGGCCTACGACTCGCGTCTTTACGGGCCGCGCGTCGACCTGGACGTGGCGGCGGCGGTCGAGGCCCTTCGCCGTACCGGCTCCGAGCATGTCGTGGCCGCCGGGGCGTCGCTCGGCGCCACTGCCGCGTTGATCGGCTCGGCGTCGCTGACGTCGCAGCCGAACGCGGTCGTAAGCCTCTCGGGCCCGGCCTCCTACGGCTCGCTCCGCGGGCTCCCGGCGGTGGCCCGGCTGCACGCGCCGGTGTTCTTCGCCGCGTCGAACGACGACGAGCCCTTCGCGAGCGACGCCAGGGCGATGTACGCAGCCTCGGCGTCCGCCGACAAGGTGCTCGAGATCCTGCCGGGCGCGGCCCACGGTGTGCAGATGCTCGACGACTCGGCTTTCCGCGCCCGCGTGACGGCGTTCATCGCGACTCACTAGGAGGGATTGGCGGAACGTCGCTCGTCGCGTTCCCGCGGCATAGCCGTCGTTTCGTCAAGCCCTCTCTCAAGATAGATTCCGCTCCGATGGCTGTGCTACCGGCCGAGGGCGACCTGCGGCGCGTGATCGGCGACGGCGACAGCGTCCCGGACGGCGAGGTCGAGGGGCTCTCCGAGCAGGACCTGCTCGAGCTGCACCGCTGGCTCGTGCTCCTGCGGACGTACGACGAGCGCTCGCTCGTCTACCACCGCCAGGGGCGGATCGGCACCTACGCGCTTTTCTGGGGGCACGAGGGGATGCAGGCCGGCTCGGTCTACGCGCTCGAGCGCGAGGACTGGATCTTCCCGAGCTACCGCGAGTCGGCAATCGGGCTCCTGCGCGGGATGCCCCCTTCGACGGTGCTGTCGTGGTGGCG
>JBKPFI010000330.1:0-2480 GCA_046728775.1 Actinomycetota bacterium
CCTCGGGCGAGCGGATGTCGGGCTTCGTCACGATCTCGACCAGCGGCGTGCCGGCGCGGTTGAAGTCGACGAGCGAGCGGTCGGCGCCGTGGATGCGGCCCTCCGCGCCGCCGACGTGAATCGTCTTCGCCGCGTCCTCCTCGAGGTGCGCGCGCTCGATGCCCACGACCCGGTCGCCGTCCGGCCCCGGAAGCGCGAAGCTGCCGTCCACGCACAGCGGCTCGTCGTACTGCGAGATCTGGTAGCCCTTCGGGTTGTCGGGATAGAAGTAGTTCTTGCGGTGGAAGATGGCGCGGTCGGGGATCCGGCAGCCGAGCGCGTGGCCGAGCAGGATCGTCCACTCGACCGCGGTGCGGTTCGGCACCGGCAGCGCGCCCGGGTGAGCGAGGCAGACCGGGCACGTCTGCGAGTTCGGCGGCTCGAAGTAGGCCACCCGGCAGCGGCAGAACATCTTCGTCCGCGTCTTCAGGTGGACGTGGATCTCGAGGCCTATGACGGGTTCCCAGTTCACCTGAGGCGCTCCGGGACGTAGTCGAAGCCGATCGCGCGCTCCAGCGCGTGGCCGGCGCGGAAGAGCAGGTTCTCGGAGAACTGGCGCCCGATTAGCTGGAAGCCGACCGGGAGGCCCTCAGAGAGGCCGCACGGGATCGAGAGGCCGGGGAGCCCGGCCATGTTCGAGGGGATCGTCAGCAGGTCGGCGGCGTACATCGCCAGCGGATTGGCGGTGCGGGCGCCGAGCTCGAAGGCGACGGTCGGCGACGTCGGGCTGACGAGGATCTCGAACTGCTCGAAGGCGGCGTCGTGCTCCTGGCGGATGACCGTCCGCACCTTTTGCGCCTGTCCGTAGTACGCCTCGTAGTACCCCGCCGAGAGCGCGTAGGTCCCCAGCATGATCCGCCGCTTGGGCTCGTCGCCGAAGCCCGCGTCGCGCGTGCGCTCGTACATCGTCCGGACGTCGCCGTTCTCGAAGCGCAGGCCGTAGCGGACGCCGTCGTAGCGGGCGAGGTTCGAGGAGGCCTCGGACGGCGCGATCAGGTAGTAGCAGGGCAGCCCGTACTCAACCGATCGCGGCAGTCGGCATTCCCCGACCTCGGCGCCCAGCTCACGGGCGAGCTCGATCGTGCGGTTGACCGTTTCGGTGACGCCCGGCTCGATCCCCTCGGCCTCGTTGAGCTCCTTCGGCACGCCGATGCGCAGGCCGCGCAGATCGACCTCGTCCTGTTCGGGAATCTGGACCGGCTCGGGCAGCTCCACCGTCGTCGAGTCGCACCGGTCGCGTCCGGCGATGACCGAATAGAGGAACGCGCAATCGCGCACGGTCTTCGTCACGGGACCGATCTGGTCGAGGCTCGAGGCGAACGCGACGATGCCGTAGCGCGAGACGGTTCCGTACGTCGGGCGCAGCCCGACGACGCCGCAGAGGGCTGCCGGCTGCTTGATCGAGCCGCCGGTGTCCGATCCGAGCGCCCACGGCGCGAGCCCCGCCGCGACGGCGGCGGCCGACCCGCCCGAGGAGCCGCCCGGTACGCGTGCCGGGTCCCACGGGTTCCGCGTCGGGCCGAAGGCGGAGTTCTCTGTCGACGAGCCCATCGCGAACTCGTCCATGTTCGTCTTGCCGAGCGTGCGCAGGCCGCGGCCCTCGCACCGCGTCGCGACGGTCGCGTCGTAGACGGGGACGTAGCCCTGGAGGATCCGCGAGCCCGCCGTCGTCGGAATCCCCTTGGTGCTGACGACGTCCTTGAACGCGATCGGAATGCCCTCGCCGGGAGCGTCGTCGCAGACGTGGAGGAAGCAGCGCAGCTCGGGGTCGCGCTCGTCGATCGCGGCGCGGTAGGCGGCGAAGATCTCGTCCGTTGTCGCCTCGGCGCGGGTGAGCAGGTCGTTCGCGCCCTCGGCCGTCAGCCGCAGCGTGTCGATCACCCGCGCGCCCCCCAAACGTCCCCCAGGGGTCCCCCGGGACCCCTGCAGACACCGTACCCCGCTCCGGCGCACTTATGTGTCACGGAGTAGTGCCGGAAGTGGAACATCGTGACGGAGTCGTGCCGGAGGTGGAACATCGTTGCCGGGGCCTTCACCACGATCACCCGGCCGGGACGCGGAACGCGTCGTCTTCGCGGTCGGGCGCGTTCGCAAGCGCCTGCTCGACCGGCAGCGACGGGCGCGGCTCGTCCTCGGCCCACACGTTTGCGAGCGCCAGCGGATGCAGCGTCGGCTCCACCTCCGAGAGGTCGAGTTCCGAGACCTTCCCGACTGCCTCGAGAATCGCGTCCAGCTGCCCGGCGAACCGGTCGAGCTCCTCCTCGTTCAGCTCGAGCCGCGCCAGCCGCGCGACGTGGACGACTTCATCTGGTGAGATCGCCATCCCGCTCATCCTCCCAAAACGGAGCGGGCCCCTTCCGGGGCCCGCGTGACTTTCGGTTCCGGAAAGGGTCTAGATCGCCTGCACGTTCGCCGCCTGCAGGCCCTTGTCACCCTGCACG
>JBKPFI010000449.1:0-5698 GCA_046728775.1 Actinomycetota bacterium
TCGAAGATCTCGAGGCTCGTGCACAGGGCGACGGGGACGAGCTCGGCGAAGCCGATCCACCTGCGCGCCTTCACGTCGTACGACCCGGAGGGCGACAACCAGAGCGAGCACAGCGAGGACGCGCACTACGCGACCGACGGCGACCCGACCACCTACTGGACGACCGAGCACTACAGCGGTGGGCTGCAGAAGAGTGGCGTCGGCGTCGTCCTCGACGCAGGGAGGTCGCGCGACCTCTCCAGGCTCACGGTCACGACCGACACCCCCAGGTTCACGGCGGTGATCGAGTCGAGCTCGTCGTCGACAGGCGGGTTCACCGCGGTCTCGAAGCCCCGCATTGCCGGCGGGAGCACGCAGTTCACGCTCAACGGAGGCTCGGCCCGCTACTACCTCGTCTGGATCACGGACCTCGGCCCCAACGGGGTCGTGCACGTCAACGAAGTCACGGCGCGCGGGAGCTAGTAACGAAGGCGTGAGCGGCGCTCGTGCCGCTCCAGGGCGAGCTGGACGAGGCGGTCGACCAGCTCCGAATACGCAACGCCGGAGTCCTCGAACAGCTTCGCGTAGACACTCGTCGCCGTGAAGCCCGGGATGGTGTTGAGCTCGTTCACGAGCACCTCGCCGTCGGGCCGGACGAAGAAGTCGACGCGCGCCATGCCCTCGCATTCGCCTGCGACGAAGGCCCGCACGGCGAGCTCCTGCACTCGCTCGATCGTCTCCTGGTCGAGGCGCGGGGGGACGATCAGGTCCATACCGCCCTCGTCGTACTTGGCGGAGTAGTCGTACCAGTCCTCGCCCGCGAAGCCGTGGGAGACGATCTCCCCCGGAAGCGAGGCCAGCGGCTCGTCGTTGCCGAGAACGCCGCATTCGACCTCGATGCCGTCGACGAACTCCTCGACGAGCACCTTCTCGTCGTGCCGGAAGGCGAGCTCGACCGCGGGCGCGAGCTCCTCCTCGGAGCGCACCTTCGAGATGCCGACCGACGACCCGAGACGCGCAGGTTTGACAAAAACGGGAAAGCCGAATGGGTTTTGAGGCTTTTCCCCCTGTCGAATTGTGATATTTCGCGTGACCGGGATCCCGCGGTCGCGCATCACTGCCTTGAAGAGATCCTTGTCCATCGCCAGCGCCGAGCCGAGCACGCCCGCGCCCACGTAGGGCACCCCCGCGAGCTCGAGCAGGCCCTGCACGGTCCCGTCCTCGCCGAAGGGCCCGTGCAGCACCGGGAAGACGACGTCGACCTCGCCGAGCGCCGCCGGCACATTGGCCGTCGGCACAGGCAGCGTCTCGGCAGCGCTCCGCGCTCCATGATCGTTCCCGGTGCCGAGCTCCCAGCGCCCGTCGCGGCCGATCTCGACGGTCACGCAGTCGTAGCGCTCGGGGTCGAGCGCTTCCAGCACCGAGCGCGCGGAGGCCAGCGAGATCTCGTGCTCCGAGGAGCGCCCGCCGAGCAGCACGGCGACACGGATCCGCTTCAAGCGCCCAGTCCCCGGATTCGTGCGGGCGCTGGTGTGGAGGGGGCTTGGGGGGAACCGGGAGGTTCCCCCGGTCGTGATCCCCGGCGGAGCCGAGGCGAGCCCAGAGGAAGAAGGGAGCGAAGCGACGAGCGGCTGCCGAGCAGCACGGCGGCGCGGGCCCGCCGGATCACGGCGGCGGCGGCGGCGGGCCCAGCGCCGTGAAGCGGCCGACGACGATTGTCACCGTCGAGCCCTGCTTCGCCTGCGTGTCGCCGGTCGGGTTCTGGCTGAGCACGATCCCGTCGAGGCCGGGATCGTTGACGTCCTGGTCCTGCGCCTGCACCTTGAAGCCCGCGCTCTGGAGCGCAGAACGCGCAGAGTCCTCGTCCTGGCTCGTCACGTCCGGAACCGTGGACAGCTTCGGCCCCTTCGAGACGCTCAGGGTGATGGTCGAGCCGGGCGCCGCCGAGCCGCTCGGGCTCTGGTCGACGACGGTGCCCTTCGGCTGGTCGCTCTCGACGTACTGCGGCGGTGCGACCGCGAAGCCCTCGTTCTGCAGCGCTGCGCTCGCCTGCGCGAAGGAGAGCCCGATCACCGACGGCACGGAGACGTCCGCGGGGCCACTCGAAACGTTGATGCGGACGCGGGAGCCCTGCACGACGGTCGCGCCGCCGGCGGGATCCTGCGCTGTGACGGTGCCCTCCGGCTTGTTCGAGTGCACGAGCGCGACGGGGTCCGCCTTGAGACCGGCGTTCACGAGCGTGCTGACGGCGTCGTCGCGCGTCTTGCCGACCACGCTCGGGACCTTGACCTTCGGCAGTCCGCTCGAGACGTTCAGATCCACGGTGGTGTCCTTCTGCACCTTCGTCCCGGGCGCAGGGCTCTGGTCGATCACGACCCCTTTTTCGATCTCGGTGCTCGACTCGCGGTGGACCGACGCGACGAGTCCGGCGTTGCGGATCTTCCGCACGGCGAGCGATTCCTGGATCCCGGCCACGGGCGGCACGGTGACAGGCTTGTTCGCGGCGAGCTGGTCCTGGATCTTCGTATAGGCGAACCAGGCCGCGACGCCCGCCGCCGCGAGCAGGAGGACCGACAGCACCCACGGCCACACCGGACGGCGCCGGCGCGGCGGGCCTTCGTAGCCGTAGTAGCCCGCGGGCGGCGTCCGGCCGGGCGGCGCAGGCCGCGTGACGAGCGCTTCGTCTGGACGTGTCATCACCGAGGTCGGCGCGGCTGCCATCACGCCCGAGCCCGAGAGAACCGCCGTCGCCGCGGTCTCGGTGTCCGGGTCGACCGGCAGCCCCTGGGCGACCCGCGCGAGGTCGGCGTCCATCTCGTCGGCGCTCTGGTAGCGCTCGGCGGGGTCCTTCGCCAGTGCGCGCAGCACGACCGAGTCGAGGTCGTGCGGAACCTCCTGCCGCAGCTCCGAGGGCGGCGCCGGGATCTCCGAGAGGTGCTTCATCGCAATCTCGAGCGGCGTGTCGCCGGTGAACGGAACCTGCCCGGTCAGCATCTCGTAGAGCACGACGCCGACCGAGTAGAGGTCGGAGGTCTGGTCGACCGGCGCCCCGCGGGCCTGCTCGGGCGAGAGGTACTGCGCCGTGCCGATGATCGACCCGACCTCGGTCATCTGGCTCGCGCCGGAGCGGGCGATGCCGAAGTCGGTCACCTTCAGTCGCCCCTCGGGCCCGACGAGCACGTTGTGCGGCTTGATGTCGCGGTGGACGATCCCGTGCCGGTGCGCGAAACCGACCGCCGCGAGGATCTGGCGCGCGTAGTCGATCGCGACCTTCACCGGAGCGGGCCCACGGCCGACGATCAGCTCCTTGAGCGAGCGGCCGTCGAGGTACTCCATCGCGATGTAGTAGGTGCCCTCGGCCTCGCCGCGGTCGTAGATCGAGACGATGTTCGGGTGCGAGAGGCCGGCCGCGTTCTTCGCCTCCCGCCGAAACCGCTCGATGAACGAGTCGTCGGCGGCATGCCTGTCGTCGAGGATCTTGATCGCGACGCGGCGGCCGAGCTCCTGGTCCTCGGCCAGGTAGACGTTCGCCATGCCGCCCGCGCCGAGCTTGCGCACGATCCGGTAGCGGCCGTCGAAGACGGTGCCGATCAGCGTGTCAGAGACGGCCATGTGCCTTCATCGCAAGGTTAGGGGTTCGACCTCCCGGCGAGAATCGCCTGCATGACGGCTTTGGCGATCGGCGCGGCGGTCGTGCCGCCGGCGCCGGTCTGGTTCTGCAGCACGACCGCGACGGCCACGCGCGGCGCCCCCACGGGCGCGAAGGCGACGAACCACGTGGTGTTGAGAGTGCCGCCCGTTTCGGCGGTGCCCGTCTTGCCGGCCACCCGCACGCCCGGAATCTGCGCGGCGGTGCCGGTGCCGCCGGTGACGACCGCCTCCATCAACCGCTCGAGCTGAGCCGCGCTGCTCGTGCGCATGGCGCGCTTGTACTTTCGCGGCCGCGTGCGCTCGACGATGCCGCCGCCGGGCCCGGTGACGCGGTCAACCACGTGCGGCTCCATGATCACGCCCTTGTTGCCGGCGGCCGCGGCCACCATCGCCATCTGCAGCGGTGTCGTCAGCATCCGCTCCTGTCCGAAGGCGAGGCGGCCCGGATCGACCTGGGTCGTCGGGTCCTTCGGGTAGAAGAGCTTGCCGCGGTTGTAGAGGCCGCTCGGCGAGCGCTCATTGCCGGGCGTCTCGAGCGGCGGATCCCTGTAGAAGCCGAACTGCTTCGACTCGCCGAGGATGCGGCCGGCGCCGATCGATTTGCCGATCTCGCAGAAGACTGCGTTGATCGAGTGCTCGAGCGCTTGCAGGAAGTTGACCGGCCCGAACACCTCCGGCCCGTTCTGGTCGCCGAAGTTCTTCACCTGCTTGCCGTACTCGATGCAGTAGCCGCGGTCGACGAAGCCGGAGTTGATGTTGTAGCGGCCCGAGTCGAGCGCAGCGGCGCTCGTGACCACCTTGAACGTCGATCCCGGGACGAAGAGCCCGTCGGTGGCACGGTTGAGGAGCGGCGCAGCGGGGCGGCAGGCGGCGCTCGTCGTCCTGATTCTGCGGAAATTGCTCTCGACCACGTTCGGGTCGTATGTCGGCCGCGACGCCATCACCAGCACCTTGCCGGTGCGCGGGTCGAGCGCCACCACCGAGCCGCACTTCCCCGCGAGCTGCTGCATCGCGACCCGCTGCGCGCCCGGCCGCAGCGTGAGCCAGACGTTGTTGCCCTTGATCGTCGCGCCGCGGATGCGGTCGAGCGTCGTCTTCAGCACGGTGCCGAGGTTCGAGTTCGAACCGGTCAGGTAGTCGTTCATGGACGACTCGAGCCCCGCCCGCGCCCGCGACTGCGTCGAGTACCCGACGACGTGGGAGAAGAGGCCGCCCTGCGGGTAGCGGCGGAAGTAGAGCGTCTGGCCGCCGACCCTGCGGGCGCGGTTGGTCGCTAGGATCGTCCCGTCGGCGGCGCGGATCAGGCCTCGCTTGATCGAGAACTGCGCCACGCGCTGGATCTCGTTGTCCTGGCGGTCGGCGAGGCCGGCGGTCGCCCAGGTCTGCCAGTAGGTCGTGCCCACGATCAGCGCTGCGACGAGCGCGACGCCGACGAGTGCGAGCCGTGCGATCTGCCGGTTCACGTGCGCTCCGCGTTGGCGCGGTTGGAGACCAGCAGGAGGCCCGCGAGCAGGACGAAGTTCGCGACGACGCTCGAGCCGCCGTAGCTCACGAACGGGAGCGTTATCCCGGTCAGCGGGATCAGCCGCAGGATCCCGCCGACAATGATGAACGTCTGCAGCGCGAAGGCGAACGTGAGCCCGACGGCGAGCAGCTTCGAGAAGCCGTCGTGGGCCAGCATCGCGATCTTGAAGCCGCGGGCGACGAAGAGCATGTAGACGAGCAGCAGCGCGGAGACGCCGACGAGCCCCATTTCCTGTGCCAGGGCCGAGTAGATGAAGTCGGTGTTCAGGTACGGGATCAGCTGGTGTCCGCCGGTGGTCTCGAACGTGCCCCTGCCGAACCCGGTGCCGAGCCACCCGCCGTGGCCGACCGAGTAGATCGACTTGACCAGCTGGTAGCTGGCGCAGTCCAGACGCGGCAGCATCTTCCCGTTGATCGAGCAGTAGACGGCGTGGTCGGTCCACGGATGGAGCCAGATCGTCACGCGGTCCCGCACGTGTGCCACGTAGTGGTAGACCGCGAAGGCACCCGCGAGGAAGAGCGCGGCGCCGATCCCGACGTAGAG
>JBKPFI010000208.1:0-3869 GCA_046728775.1 Actinomycetota bacterium
CGCAACGCCGATCGTGTCCGCGAGCACGACCTCGTCGGCACCGACCCGCTCGGCGAGCGCGACGACCTCGCCCTCGTCAACCTCGCCCTCGAACGGGCAGCCGAATGCAACCGAGACGGTCGCGGTGGTCGGCACCGACGCCGACGCGACCACCGACTCGACCTGCGCCAGCGCCTCGTCGCGCGACATCTCGCCGTTGCGGCGATTGAAGCTCTCCGTGGCGCCGAACGTGACGTTGACGCGGTCGAGCCCGCCGGCGCCCGCGAAGCGTTCGTAGCCCTTCGCGTTCAGGACGAGCCCGGAAAGCTCGGTGCCGTCCCGCCGCTCGATCGCCGCGACAACCTCCTCCGCGCCCGCCATCTGCGGCACCCGGTCGGCGCGGACGAAGCTCACGGCCTCGACGCGAGGCAGCCCGGCAGCCGTGAGGCGGTTGACGAGGTCGGCGCGCGTCGACGGCTCCAGCGTCACGGCTTCGTTCTGGAGGCCGTCGCGCGGCCCGACGTCGCAGAGAATCAACCTAGTCGAGGCCGTACGTCTCGACGTGCTCCGGGCGGATGCGGACGTTGATCCGCTGCTCGGTCGGCTTGCGCCATGGGTATTCGTCCTGGCCGAGGTACTTCTTCGCGAGCTTGTCGATCTCGTCGTCCCCGCCCTCGGTCGTGAGCTCCGCCCGGCCGCTGACGGCGAGCCAGCGATATGCGTCCCGAGGATCGATCACGATGAGCGAGAGGCGCGGGTCGCGGCGCAGGTGCCGCTCCTTCGCACGGCCGACGACCGTGTTGAAGAGCGGGCCGTCGTCGTCGACGTCGACCCACACGACCGTCGTCTGCGGCGATCCGTCCTCGCGGAGCGTCGTCAAGGCGCCGTAGAACGGCTGCTCGAGAAACTCGCGCTGCGCCTGGGTCAGGCTTCGTGTTCGCGTTTCCATCCGTCTCCTTTCGTCACGTAGGCTAGTGACTCGATGGGAGTCGCCGTCCTCGTGGGCACACGTAAAGGGCTCTTCGTTCTCACGAGCGACGAAACCCGCCGGGAATGGTCGGTTAATGGCCCGCACCTCACCGGCTGGGAGGTCTTCCACGCGATGCGCGACCCGCGGACGGGGACGCTGCACGCGGCGACGAACAACTGGGTCTACGGCGCGACCGCGCACCGCTCCACCGACCTCGGCGAGACGTGGGAGCGCTCCGAGGGGATCGGCCTGACGGAGGAGAGCGGGCTCACCTGGGAGAAGTCGTGGCACGTCGAGCCCGGACACGCCGACGAGCCCGACACGCTCTTCCTGGGCGGCACACCGGGCGCCCTCTTCCGCAGCGGCGACGGCGGCTCGACGTGGGAGCCGGTGCAGTCCGTGATCGAGCACCCGACGCGCGAGAAGTGGAATCCTGGTGCGGGCGGGCTCTGCTGCCACTCGATCCAGGTCGACCCGTCCGACCCGCAGCGCCTTTACATCGCGATCTCGGCGGCGGGCGCCTTCCGCAGCGACGACAACGGCGAGACGTGGGAGCCGAAGAACTCGGGCGTCGCCGCGGACTTCTTCCCGGACAACCCGTTCCCGGAGATCGGCCAGTGCGTGCACAAGCTGCTCGTCCACCCCGCGCGGCCGGAACGGCTGTGGCAGCAGAACCACTGCGGCGTGTACCGCTCGGACGACCGCGGCGAAACATGGGAGCGGCTCGAGGGCAACGGGCTGCCGTCGGGCTTCGGCTTTCCGATCGCGCTCGACCCGGCCGACCCCGACACGGCCTACGTCGTCCCGGAGGAGGGCGCGGAGAACCGCGTCACGCCGGACGGCCGGCTCGGGATCTACCGCACCCGCGACGGGGGCGCGTCGTGGGAGCTGCTGACGGACGGCTTGCCGCAGCAGGCGTGGGCCTCGGTGATGCGGGAGGGCATGTCATTCGACCGGCTCGACCCGGCCGGCGTGTACCTCGGCACACAGAGCGGCTCCGTGTTCGCCTCCCCGGACGGTGTCTCGTGGGTCGAGGCCGCTCGCTACCTGCCGACGATCCTCTCCGTCGAAGCCTGCGAGTGGTAGTCGTGCTCATTCCTTCGCTGCTCGCGCGTGAGGCCGGCGGGCGGGGGCGCTTCGAGCTCGAGGCAACGACCGCCCGCGAGGCGCTGCTCGAGCTCCCGGTGCGGGACCTGCTCTTCGACGACCGCGGCGAGCTCCGGCCGCTCGTGAACGTCTACGTCAACCGCACGCAGGTCGACGGCCTCGACGACGAGCTCAGCGCCGGTGACGAGATCCGCCTGGTCGCCGCCGTGGCGGGCGGCTAGCGCGACGGCCTCACTCGACGACCGGCTCGAGGCGGTCGTGCGGAGCGGGCTGCCGGGCGCAGTCGCCGTGGCTTCCGGGCCGAGCTTCCACCGCGAGGGAGCAGCCGGCGTCGCCAACGTGAAGACGGGCGAGCCGCTGACCGTCGAGCATCGCTTCCGCGTTGCCAGCGTGACCAAGCTCTTCATCGCGACCGCGGTGCTCCAGCTCGTCGACGAGGGGGCGCTCGTGCTCGACGGCGACATGGGGTCGCTCGTCCCCGGCGTGACCGTCCGGCAGCTCCTGAACCACACGAGCGGCGTGCCGAACGTCGCCGACGATCTCGTCTCGTTCCTCGAGCCCTACCGGAGGGACCCGGCGCACCGCTCGGAGCTCGGCCCGCGCGAGATGCTCGCGCTCGCCCTGGACAGGCCTCGGCTCTTCGCACCGGGCGAGGGATGGGCGTACACGGGCAGCAACTACCAGGCGCTCGGGCTGCTGGTCGAAGCGACGACCGGGACGATGCTGCGAGACGAGCTGAAGCGCCGAATTTTCTACCCGCTCGATCTCGGCGCGACCGACCTTCCCGCGGAGACGTGGCCGGTACGGGGCCTTGCACGCGAATACTTCCCGGCGGACAACCCGTTGATCCCTGGCCCAGGCCCGGGCCCCGTGGACGCGACCGAGCTCGATCTTCCCTTCAACTGGGCGGGCGGCGGGATCGTCTCCACGGGCCGCGACCTCGCGCGCTTCCTCCAGGCGCTGCTCGGCGGCGAACTGCTCACGAGGGACCTGCGGGCCGAGATGCTGCGGACGGTGCCGTCCGACTGGGACGAGTCGGACGGCTACGGCCTCGGGATCTGCGAGGTGACGTCGCTGATGGGCAAGTCGGCGTCCCCGTGCGGCCCGGCGTGGGGCCACCTCGGGTTCGGCGGCCACACGACGATCGCGCTGGCGACCGAGCACGGCGAACAGCAGGTCGTGGTCATGGTCAACGGGCACGCCATGTCCGACGAGTCCTGGCACGCTCTCGGCGGGTTGGTCTGGGGCTGCTACTGCCGCTGAGGCCTTAGCCAGCGCCCGGCCTTTCGTCCGCGTGCAGGTCGATGGGGTCGAGGGCGCCTCGAACAAGACGACGAGATCCGCCTGTCGCCGCAGTCACGGGCGGCTAGCGTGCACGCATGGAGGGCTGGGAGTCGTGGCAGCGCCACACGGGTGACGGCGCGATCGAGGCCGAGCAGCGCGTAGCGCTCGGTGGGCCAGTCGTCGACTTCTCGACGGCCGGCGCGGAGCGCCTAGGCCGGGCGTACTGGCGCGAGGTCTGCCGCGTGACCGGTTCACTCGTCGGGGTACGCGAGCGGGACGGCACGCTCGAGCTGCGGCTGCTGAGCCGCGGGCCGGTGCTGCTGCGCTTCGGCCGGCCCACGCTGGAGGCGGATAACGCCCGAGCTGCTTGCACCTATCCGATCTCGGGCGGCCTGCTCACCCGGCGCGCGGGCGGTGAGATCGCCTTCGAGCAGACTCCGGCGGCGCTGCGCTCGACGGTCCACGGCTTCTTTCCGCGCACCGCGTTCTACGACCGCCTGCAGGGGCGCGCGCACGTGGCGGTCAGCCG
>JBKPFI010000417.1:0-3132 GCA_046728775.1 Actinomycetota bacterium
TCGCCGCGCCGCTCGCCGACGGCGAGCAGGTGGTCGTTCCGAGACGTGGCGCCCCCGGCAGTGCCGCCGGCGGCGGCACGCCGGCCGAGCCGGGTGCGGCCGCGGCGCCGGTGCAGCTGAGCACGGCGACGCTCGAGCAGCTCGACACGCTGCCGGGCGTGGGCCCGGTGACCGCCCAGAAGATCCTCGACTACCGCGAGAAGCACGGCGCCTTCTCCTCGGTCGACGAGCTAGATGCCGTTCCCGGAATCGGGCCGAAGCGGCTCGACCAGCTCCGCGATCTGGTGGTGCCGTGAACGAGTCGCGTGCGTCGCCTCATCGTTATGCGGCCGCGCTCTGCCTCGGGCTCGCCGGTGCGAACCTCGGACGCGGGCCGGGGTCGCTTGCCCTGTCCACCGCTGCTCTTTTCGCCATCAGCGCTGCCGTAACGGCCGGATACGCGAGGCCACTGCTGCTCCTCGGGACGTTCGCGCTCGTCGGCTGGTGGTGGGGCAGTGCTCGGCTGGACGCGCTCGACCGGAGCGTCCTGCTTGCCCACGTGGACACCGCGGAGCGAACGTCGCTCGTCGTCACCGGTCCGGCGCGACGTTCGCGCTTCGAGCTGCGGGTGCCGGCGCAGGTGCGTCGCTTCGGCCGGCTCCGCTTTCGGGAGGCTGTGCAACTGGAGTTGCCGCTCGGCCGATCGCCCCCGCAAGGAGCAGTCATCGAGGCCGTGACGACCGTTCGGCTGCCACGCCCGCCGAAGAACGGGTTCGACGAGCGAACCTGGCTCCGCCACCACGGCATCCACGTCGTCCTCCACGCCGATCGCTGGCGCGTGACGGGCCGTCGCGGAGGGCTCGGCGGCGTAGCGGATCGCCTTCGCGGCGCGCTGGCGGGCTCGATCGCGCCCGGCCTTCATGGGGAGCGTCGAGGGATCGTCGAGGGCGTCGTCCTCGGTGACGAGCAGTCCCTCTCGGAAGTCCTACGCCAGCGCTTCCGAGCCTCGGGGCTCTATCACCTGTTGGCCGTCTCAGGGCAAAACGTCGTGCTGGTCGCCGGTGGCGCGCTCGCCCTCGCCTGGCTGCTGGGAATCCCGCGTCTCCTCGGAGAGGTGGGGGCGCTTGCCGCCATCGCCGCGTACGTGCTCGCGGTCGGGGCGCAGCCTTCCGTGATTCGGGCCGGGGTTTCCGGTGCGCTTGTCTCGCTCGCCTGGCTTGCGGCGCGTCCGACCGACCGGTGGTACTTCTTCCTGCTCGGGGCACTGGTGCTGCTCGGGTGGAACCCGTACACGTTTCTCGACCCCGGATTCCAGCTCTCGTTTGCCGCGGTCGCGGCCATCTTCCTCTTCGTTCCTCCGCTCGTCCGCATGCTCGCGGGCTACCCCGTGCCGGCGAGGCTCGCGGGCGTGGTCGCCGTCTCCGCAGCATGCGGGGTCGCGACGGCGCCGATCCTCTGGCTGCAGTTTCACGCCGTTCCGCTGCTGACCGTCCCGGCCAACGCTCTCGCCGCTCCCGCGGTGGCGCCGCTGCTTGGGCTCGCCTTCGCCGCCGCTCTCGCGGGGCTCGTCTCTCCGCCCGCGGCCGCGCTGATCGCGTGGGTCAACGGCTGGTGCGCCGCGTACCTCGCGGCATGCGCACGCGTCGTCGGTGGTCTGCCGGGCGCACAAGTGACCTCCGGCCGCTCGCTGCTCGAGCTGCTGCTCGTGATGGCCGCGGCGGGGGCCTATGCTTGGCGCCGGTGGCTGACCTCCTCTCCGCGTACCTGATCATCGGTACCGACCGGCCGAAGGTGACGCGCGCCCTGCGACGCCTCCGCGACCGTGCGGGCGAAGCTGCCACCGAGCAGTTGAGCGCCCAAGACGCGAGCGGGGAGGACGTTGCCGCCGCATGCAACGCGCTCGGACTCTTCACCGTCGAGCGCCGGCTCGTCTTGGTCGATCAGGTCGAGCGGTGGAAGGCTGCCGATGTGAAGGCGATCGAGGCCTATCTCGAGCGGCCTGCACCGACGACGGTCCTTGCCCTCACTGGGGAGGAGATCAAGCGCGACTCGGCGTTCGCGAAGGCCGTCACAAAAGGCGGCGGGGAGGTGCTGGTCTATGACCTTCCGACTCGCGGCCGCGGCAGCAAGGCCGACTTGCCGAGATGGGTCGAGCAGCAGTTCGCCGAGCGAGGGGTCCAGATCGATCGCGAAGGGGCGCAGGCGCTCGTCGAGCTCGTCGGCGAGAACGCGGAGGAGCTCGCAACCGAGGTCGACAAGCTCACGACGTGGGCGGCGGGGGAGCGGATCGGCGAGCGCGAAGTCGCCGAGCTCGTGCCCGCGCGCGCCGACGTTCCGCCCTTCGACCTCACCGACGCCTGGGGTCGGCGAGATGTCGCCGCCGTGCTCGGCGCTTGCGAGCGGATCGTCGAGCGTTCCGGAGACGCTCCGCGGGACGTCCTGCTACGCATCGCCGGGCTGCTGACGAGCCACGTGGGGCGAGTTCGCGAATGCCAAGCGCTCGACGCCGAGGGCGTCCCGCCCGCGGCTGCGGCGGAGCGGCTGAAGCGGAATCGCTTCTACATACAGAAGCTCTACGAGCAGGCGCGGAACTTCAGCCCGGACGAGCTCGGCGACGCAATCGTGCGCCTGGCGCAGCTCGACCTGGCGCTGAAGGGAGGCAGCAAGCTTCCGGGCGAGCTCGAGTTCGCCCGCGCGCTCGTCGAGATCACCCGCACTGCGGACGTGGCGCGCAGCGCCTGAACCACACCCCGGCGCCGGCGCCGCTTCTCTACAGGCTTATTCCGAGTCGCCGGAGACGAGCTTGGCCGCCTGAGCTTTCTTGCGCGCGGCTGCGTTCCGGTGCAGCGCGCCGCGGGCGGCAGCCTTGTCGATCCAGCGCACGAGCTGCCGGTGCTCGTCGGCGACGCGCTCCGAGTCGCCGTCCTCGACGGCGGCCCGAAGCCGGCGCGTGAAGGTCTTCACGGTCGAGGCGTAGCGGAGGTTCTCGAGCCGCTCTTCGGCGGCAATCCGGACGCGCTTCTTCTGCTGCTTGATGTTCGGCATAGCGTGAAAATGCCCGCAGCGCGGGCCCGGCGATGGTAGCAGCCGCCGTCCTCGGTTCGTTGTTGCGCCTTCGTCACGCTTCCGTCACACACCCGCGCGCCGAGTACG
>JBKPFI010000148.1:0-4629 GCA_046728775.1 Actinomycetota bacterium
GATGATCGCCCGCACCTGCATCTCGTAGATCTCCGGGAAGAGCAGGCCGAGTCGGCAACCGCGCGTGCCGAGCATCGGGTTCGCCTCGCGAAGCGCGCGAATGCGCCGTGCCATCTCGAGCGACTCCGCTTCCTCGAGCGGCGGCAGGAACTCGTGCAGCGGCGGGTCGAGCAGGCGGATCGTGACCGGCAGCCCGGCCATAGCCTCGAAGATGCCCTCGAAGTCGCTCTGCTGGTGCGGCAGGAGCTTGTCGAGCGCCGCCCGCCGCTCGTCCTCGCCCGAGGCCATGATCATCTCCCGCACGACGGGCAGCCGGTCCTCGGCCATGAACATGTGCTCGGTGCGGCAGAGGCCGATCCCCTGAGCGCCGAACTCGCGGGCCTTGACCGCGTCCTCCGGGGTATCGGCATTCGCGCGCACTTTCAGGCGGCGCACGTCGTCGGCCCAGCCGAGGATCGTCTCGAAGTCCTCGTTGATCTGCGGCGGGACGAGGTCGACGGCGCCGACGATCACCGAGCCGGTACCGCCGTCGATCGTGATCGTCTCGCCCTCGTCGAGCTGCTGGCCCGCGAGCGAGATCGTGCGGGCGTCCAGGTCGATCGTTAGCTCCTCGCAGCCGGCGACGCACGGCTTGCCCATGCCGCGCGCGACGACCGCCGCATGGGAGGTCATGCCGCCGTGCGCGGTGAGAATCCCGGCTGCCTGGATCAGGCCGTGGATGTCGTCCGGCGTCGTCTCCCAGCGGACGAGGATCACGCTCTCCCCCGCCCGACCTCGCTCCTCCGCAGTGTCGGCCTCGAGGACGACCTGGCCGCAGGCGGCGCCCGGTGAGGCGTTCAGGCCGCGCGCCGCGACCTCCAGCTTCACGTTCGGGTCGATCATCGGGTGGAGCAGCTGGTCGAGCTGGCCGGGGTCGATGCGCAAGACCGCCTCCTCGCGGCCGATCAGCCCCTCGTCGACCATCGAGACCGCGGCCCTCAGCGCGGCCGCCGCCGTGCGCTTGGCAGAGCGGGTCTGGAGGAGGTAGAGCCGCCCCTCCTCGACCGTGAACTCGATGTCCTGCACGTCCTTGTAGTGCTCCTCGAGCCGCCGCATCGTGTCGGTCAGCTGCTGGAACGCCTCGGGGAGGCGCTCCTCCATCACGGCCAGCGGCTCCGGGGTGCGGATCCCGGCGACGACGTCCTCCCCCTGCGCGTCCGCGAGGAACTCGCCGTAGAGCCCCTGCTCGCCCGTCGACGGGTCGCGCGTGAACGCGACGCCGGTTCCCGAGTCCGAGCCCTTGTTGCCGAAGACCATCTGCACGATGTTCACCGCGGTGCCGAGGTCGTCCGGGATCCGGTGTGCGCGCCGGTAGACCTGCGCCCGCGGCGTGTCCCACGACTCGAAGACCGCGCGGACCGCCCGCGAGAGCTGCTCGCTCGCGTCCTGCGGGAACGGCCTTGCCGTCTCCTCCTCGTAGATCCGCTGGAACGTGGCGACGAGGTCGCGCAGGTCGTCGGCGTCGAGTTCGACGTCCTGCTGCACGCCTCGCTCATCCTTCAGCTCGCCGAGCGCCTGCTCGAAGCGGTGGGCGTCGATGCCTTCGACGACCTCGCCGTACATCTGGATCAGGCGGCGGTACGAGTCGTAGGCGAACCTTGGGTTGCCCGTGCTGCGGGCGAGCCCCTCGACGGCCTCGTCGTTGAGGCCGAGGTTGAGGATCGTGTCCATCATCCCGGGCATCGAGACGGCGGCGCCCGAGCGGACGGAGACGAGCAGCGGGTCCCCCGCGTCGCCGAAGCGCTTGCCGGTCTTCTGCTCGAGCGCGTCGAGGTGGCGCTCGATCTCGTCGGGCAGCCCCTCCGGGAGCCGCTGCCCGTTTGCCATGTAGGCGCGGCAGGCGTCGGTGGTGATCGTGAACCCCGCCGGCACGGGCACGCCGAGCTGCGTCATCTCGGCCAGGCCGACGCCCTTGCCTCCGAGCAGCTCCCGGCCGCCCGCCGACGGCTCGTCGAAGTCGTAGACGTAGCGGTGGTTTCCTCGCATTGCGAGGGATCTTCCCACAGGGCACCGGGCATACCGCGCGGGTAGGCTTGGCGCGTGAAGTTCGAAGGCGTGCACCACGTCACCGCCATCACGGGCGACGCGCCGCGCAACCTCGACTTCTATGCGCGCGTCCTGGGCCTCCGGCTCATCAAGAAGAGCGTCAACCAGGACGACCCGACCGTCTACCACCTCTTCTACGGCGACGAGGAGGGCGCGCCCGGGAACGACATCACGTTCTTCGAGTACCCCGGCGCGCGGCGCGGCAAGGCCGGCGCGGGGATGATCCACACGGTCGAGTGGCGGGTCGCGTCCCCGGAGGCGCTCGACTTCTGGGAGAACCGCCTCGCCGACGAGGGCATCGCGGGCGAGCGCGCCGACGGCGCCTTCACGTTCGCCGATCACGAGGGCCTCCACCACCGCCTCGCGGTCGTGGAGACGGACGACGAGCCGTTGATCGCCGACCATCCGGAGGTGCCGAAGGAGGTCGCGCTGCAGGGCTTCAACGGCGTCCACGCCTACACGCGCGACCCCGAGCAGAGCCGCCGCTTCCTGGAGGAGACGCTCGAGTTCGCGCCCTCCGGCGAGGCCTCGTGGGAGGCGCGCGGCGGGCAGCGCGGCGGGTTCTACTGGTACGACCAGTCGGACGAACGCGGCGTCCCGGGCGCAGGCACGGTGCACCACGTCGCGTGGGCGTCGCCGATGGACGAGCACGAGGCCTGGCACCGGCGCGTCTCCGAGAGCGGCGCCTCGCCGACGCCGATCATCGACCGCTTCTACTTCAAGTCGATCTACTTCCGCGAGCCGAGCGGCGTGCTGTTCGAAATCGCGACGATCGGCCCCGGCTTCACCGCCGACGAGCCGCTGGAGAGCCTCGGCGAGCGCCTTTCGCTGCCGCCGAACTACGAGCATCTGCGCGACCGGCTCGAGCAGGTGCTGACGCCGCTGCCGGACCTGCGCGCGCTTCGCGCCGGCAGGTGACGATCGCCTATCGCTCGCGCGAGCCGTCGGGCGAGCCTGAGGGCCTGCTCGTCCTCTTCCACGGCCGCGGCGTCGACGAGCACGACCTGTTCCCGCTCCTCGACGTACTGGATCCCCAGCGCCGCCTGCTCGGACTGACACCGCGTGGACCACTGTCGCTGCCGCCGGGCGGCGCCCACTGGTACGCGGTCCAGGAGATCGGTTACCCGGACCCGACGACGTTTCTGCCCACCTACGCGGCGGTCTCGGAGTGGCTCGACTCGGTCCTCGAGCAGACGGGAATCGGACCGGAGCGCACGGTGCTCGGAGGTTTCTCGCAGGGCGCCGTGATGACGTACGCGCTCGGGCTCGGCCGCGGGCGGCCGCGCCCCGCCGCGCTCGTCGCTCTGAGCGGCTTCATGCCCACCGTGCCGGAGTTCGAGCTCGACCTGTCGCCGCCGCTGCCGCCGGTTGCAATCGGCCACGGCACCCTCGACCAGGTCATCTCCGTCGAGTGGGGCCGCCGCGCACGCGAGACGCTCGAGGAAGCGGGGGCCGACGTGCTCTACCGCGAGTATCCGCTTCCGCACGCGGTCGACCCGCGATTACTCGCCGAGCTCGCGCCGTGGCTCGCGTCGGCGCTCTACGTCACCGGCGGGCGGTAGTCCGGCCGGCGACGGGCGCGGAAGTCGGCGAGCCACGCCGCCGCCCGAAGCCCCATCCACACCGGCGTCAGAAGCACGTAGAAGACCACGACGGCGGCGCCGAGGGCGAGCCACCAGGTCCCCCAGCGCCAGAGCGGGACCGGCGGCTTCGGCCTCACGCGGGCGTCTGCTCCCTGACGCCCGTCTCGTTGCGGCGCTGCTCGACAAGGCGGATCACCCTGGCGGCCGTCTCTTCGATCGAGAGCTCGGAGATCTCGATGACCGGGCAGCCGAGCCGCCGGTGGAGGGCTTCCGCCTCCTCCAGCTCGGCGTAGATCTCGAGCAGCTCCGCGTAGGCGCGCTGGCCGCCGCCGAGCCGGCGCGAGCGCTGCCGCCGGATCTCCCGCAGCCGTTCCGCGTCGATCGTGAGGCCGACGACCTTGGCGGGGTCGATCTCGAACAGGGCGGAGGGCGGCGCGATGCCCTTCACGACGGGGACGTTCGCCGTCTTGTAGCCGAGGTAGCCGAGGTACATCGAGAGCGGCGTCTTCGAGGTGCGGGAGACGCCGACGAGGACGATGTCTGCGTCGCGCACGCCCTCGCCGATGCCGTCGTCGAATTTGACCGCGAACTCGATCGCCGCCATGCGCTTGAAGTAGCTGGAGTCCAGCGGCGGGCGTGCGCCGGGGGTCATCTTCGCGGCGACGCCGGCGACACGGGCGACGGCCTCGATGGGGTGGCCGAGCAGGTCGCAGTAGTGCAGCTTGTAGCGGCGGCAAAGGGCCCGCGCGGCGTCGCGGAGCTCGGGGTGAACGAGCGTGTAGACGATGACCGCCGGACGACCCTTGGCACGGTTGAGCGCAAGGTGGAGGTCGTCGACCGTCTCCACGCGCGGGTGGCGGATCTCCTCGAACTCCTGGTCCGGGAACTGCGCCTCGAGGGCGTGCACGAGCCGAACCGCCGTCTCGCCGGTGGAGTCGGAGATCACGTGGAGCTCGACCGG
>JBKPFI010000126.1:0-4374 GCA_046728775.1 Actinomycetota bacterium
CTCTCAGGCGTGGTCAGCGGCGACTCCGTCTCGATCGAGCACTCCGGCTACTCGGCGAGCTTCAACAACCGCAACGTCGGCACGAACAAGCCCGTCACCGTCACCGGTGTCACGCTCAGCGGCGCCGACGCGGGCGACTACGCGGTCAGCCAACCCACAGGTCTCACGGCGAACATCAGCGCCAAGGGCCTGACGATCGCGGGCGCCGTCGCGAACAGCAAGACCTACGACGGCAACGCCTCGGCGACGATCGACTGGAGCGGCGCGAGCCTGAACGGCGTCGTCACCGGCGACTCGGTCGCGATCGACCACTCCGGCTACTCGGCCGGCTTCGCCAACAAGAACGTCGGCACGAACAAGCCGGTCACCGTCAGCGGCGTGACCCTGAGCGGCGGCGATGCGGACAACTACAGCGTCAGCCAACCGAGCGGCCTCACCGCCACGATCAGCGCCCGCGACCTGACGGTGACCGCGACGGGCCAGAACAAGGTCTACGACGGCAACACGTCCGCGGCCGTGACCCTCGCGACCGACAAGCTGGCCGGCGACAGCGTCAGCGCCGCGTACACCAGCGCCTCGTTCGGCACGAAGCACGTCGCCGCGAACAAGTCGGTCAGCGTCACCGGGATCTCGACCTCGGGCGCCGACGCCGGCAACTACAACCTGACCAACACGAGCGCGGCCGCCACGGCGGACATCACGGCACGGCCGATCACCGTCACCGCGGTGGCCGACACGAAGGTCTACGACGGCACGACCGGCTCGGCGGGCGCGCCGACGATCACCCTTGGCAGCCTCGCGAGCGGTGACAGCGGCAACTTCAGCCAGGCCTTCGCCAGCAAGAGCGTCGGCACCGGTAAGACGCTGATCCCTTCCGGCGCGGTCAGCGACGGCAACAGCGGCAACAACTACAACGTCACGTTCGTCAACAACACGCATGGCGTGATCACCGCCAAGAACCTGACCGTGGCGGGCATCACCGCGAGCAACAAGCCGTACGACGGCAACACCTCGGCCACGATCAACGCGAGCGGCGCCTCGCTCGTCGGCCTCGTCAGCGGCGATGCGGTCACGCTCAACACGGGCGCTGCAACGGGTGCCTTCACGAGCTCGTCGCCGGGCACCTGCACCGTGCAGATCTCCGGCCTGACGATCTCAGGCGGCGACAGCGGCAACTACACCCTGAGCCAGCCGGTCGTGACGGCCTGCATCGGCGCCTGGTACGCGACGGGCTTCTACCAGCCGATCGGGATCCCGAACTCCGTCTGGGTCCCGGCACCCGGCGTGGCCCCGAGCGTCGATCCCACCACGACGGTGTGGAACACGGCGAAGGGCGGCTCCACGATCCCGCTCAAGTTCAACCTCTACTCGTCGCAGGGCGGCCAGGAGCGGACGAGCACCGCGGACGTCAGGAGCTTCGACCTCGTCAAGCTGGCCTGCGCGGCCGGCGGTGACGAGGATGCCGTCGACTTCGCGACCACCGGCAGCACGAGCCTCCGCTACGACGGCACGGCCGGCCAGTTCATCCAGAACTGGAAGACGCCGAGCTCGTCCAGCGACTCGTGCTACCGCGTGGACGTGAAGTTCCAGGACGGCTCTGCGATCTACGCCTTCTTCAAGCTGAAGAAGTAATCGCCCGGTCGCGGAGGGGAGCGCGAATCGCGCTCCCCTCCGCCTGTTCCGCAAGGCCGCGTAAGGACTTCGTAAGGCTCTCCCGAAACGGGGGGATCCGGCTGGTGACCTGGGTAGCATCCTCTCGATGTCGACCGCCGTGGTCACCGGCGGAGCCGGCTTTCTCGGCTCCCACCTGTGCGAATACCTGCTCGAGCAGGGCCACCGCGTTATCTGTGTGGACAACCTCGAGACGAGCAGCCTGGAGAACCTCGAGCACCTGCGTGACGACGGCTTCGTCTTCCGCAACCACGACATGGTCGACCACCTCGAGATCGACGAGCCGATCGACGTCGTCTACCACCTGGCCGCGCTCGCGAGCCCGATCGACTACCTGCGCCAGCCGCTGCACTCGCTGAAGGTCGGCTCGCACGGCACGCACCACGCGCTCGGCCTCGCGAAGTTCAAGCGCGCTCGCTTCGTGCTCGCCTCCACGAGCGAGGTGTACGGCGACCCGCAGGTGCACCCGCAGCCGGAGAGCTACTGGGGCAACGTCAACCCGATCGGCCCGCGCGGGGTCTACGACGAGGCAAAGCGGTACGCCGAGGCGCTGACGATGGCCTACCACCGTCAGCAGGGCGTGGACACGGCAATCGTCCGGATCTTCAACACCTATGGGCCCCGGATGCGCTCGCACGACGGGCGCGCGATTCCGACGTTCGTCCGCCAGGCGCTCGAGAATGCGCCCATCACGGTCTTCGGCGAGGGCTCCCAGACGAGGAGCTTCTGCTACGTCGACGACCTGATCCGCGGCCTGCACCTGCTCGCCGAGAGCGGCGAGCACCTGCCCGTCAACCTGGGCAACCCCGAGGAGTTTTCGATTCTGGAGCTTGCACAAACAGTCATCCGGGTCACGTCGTCCTCGAGCGAGATCGTGTTCGAGGCGCTACCCATCGACGATCCACAGGTTCGCCGGCCCGACATCACGCGTGCCAGGCAGGTGTTGGGCTGGGAGCCGGAAATCCAACTCGAAGAAGGGCTCCGGCGGATGTTGCCGAGCCTCAGGAGGGAGCCACTTGACGTCTAAGAGACTGAGCATCGCCCTGTTGACCGTCGTCCTCTGTGCCTTCGCGGCCACCGTCAAGCCGGAGCCGGCCGCAGCTGCGCGCGGCATGCTCGTTGGTATCTACGACCCGGTTCAGCCGGTCGCGGCGCCGGAAAAGGCGTTCCCGACGCTGGTGAAGCTGCGGGCGCAGATCATTCGGCTGAACCTCGACTGGAACCTGATCGCAAAGAAGCGGCCCGTGCGTCCGACCGATCCGAGCGATCCGGCCTACGACTGGAATGGGTTCGACAAGACCGTCCTTACCGCGGCGAAGAACAAGATCCAGATCCTGTTCACGATCTACGGGACGCCGCGCTGGGCGCAGGGCAAGCTTAAGGGCGTCAACCGCGCGCCGCGCAAGATGGCGGACCTGCGCTACTTCGCGTTCGCCGCGGCGAAGCGTTACAGCGGCACGTTCAAGCGGGACGACGGCACCGAACTGCCGGCAGTGCGGAAGTGGCTCGCGTGGAACGAGCCCAACAACCCGCTCTTCCTGAAGCCGCAGTGGGCGAGGGTCGGCAAGGGGCGCTACACCCCGATCGCGGCCAAGATCTACGCGCAGATCTGCTCGTCGGTCTGGGTCGGGGTCCACGCGACGGGCCTGCGGGAGCAGGTCGCCTGCGGAGCCACCGACCCGCGCGGCAACAACAGGGCCCGCAGCAAGCGGTCGTCGATCTCGCCGATCGCGTTCGCGAGGGCGCTGAAGAAGTACGGCCTGCGCCGTAACCGCTTCGATGTCTACGCGCACCATCCGTACTACGGCCTGCCGAGCGAGTCGCCCGCGACGATGCCTAAGGGCAAGCAGACGGTGACGCTCGCCAACATCGGCGTGCTGACGAAGCTCATCGGCCAGCTGTGGGGCAACAAGAAGCTCTGGATCACCGAGTACGGCTACCAGACGCGTCCGCCCGACCGCCTCTTCGGCGTCAGCTGGTCGAAGCAGGCCCAGTACCTGACGCAGGCCTACAAGATCGCCCGCAAGAACCCGAGGATCACGATGATGCTCTGGTTCCTGCTGAAGGACGAGGGGCGCCTGGGCGGCTGGCAGTCGGGGCTCTTCACCGCCGGCGGGAAGCGGAAGCCCGCTTACAACGCCTTCCGCCGCCTGCCACACTAGAACTCGTGGCAACGAGAACATCCCAGCGGGGGCGGGGCCGGATCCCCGCTCCCGTCGCTGGGGACGACGCGCCGGTTCGGATCGTCAGCGACATCCGGGCCGGCGCGCCGTACCACCTCACGCGCTCCCAGCTCGCCGTCGCCGCACGGCGCCTCGCCAGCATCGTCGCTCTCGTCTGCATCGACCTCGGCGGGCTCGTCCTCGGCCTCTACGCCGCTCTGGTCGCGCGTGAGCTCTACTACGGCCGCGAGCCGATCCTCTGGGGCGTCCTTTGGCGGATCGAGACCGACTGGCTGCCCTTCCTGACCCTGGTGACCGTGCTCGTCTTCTCGCAGGCGCACCTGTACGAGGAGCGCGAGCGGCGGCCGGGCTTCGGGCGCGTGCTGTCATCCCTGATCGTCGTCGCGCTGATCACGCTCGCCTTCGCGCTCGGCACCGGCCACCAGTTCTCGACCTACGGCCTCGCGCCGACGGCCGTGGTGCTCTGCGCGATCACGATCGCGGCGCTGCGGGCGAGCTACGAGCTCGTCACAGGCGAGGT
>JBKPFI010000239.1:0-2114 GCA_046728775.1 Actinomycetota bacterium
CCGGCGCCCTGCCGAGCCTGGAGGATGCACTGTCGTTTCTCGCCTCGACCCGCGTCGGCGTGCACCTCGATCTCAAGTCGCGCGGCGCCGAGCGAGCCGTGGCCGAGGCGCTGCGCCGGCACGACGTCGTGGACCGGACGCTCGTCAGCTCGTTCCGGCGGGAGACGCTGCGCGCCCTGCACGCGGTCGAGCCCGGTGTGCGACTGGGTCGGACGTACCCGCAGGATCGCACCGGGCTGACGAAGCGTCCGTTCTTCCATCCGCCGGCGCGTGCGATCGTGCGCGGCCTCCGCAGGGCGCTGCCCCGGTGGATCGGGGCGCTCCTCACCGGCTCGCGCGCGACGGCCGCCGTGCTCTACTGGGAGGTCGTGACCGAGGCGGTGGTCGCCAGCTGCCGCGTCCTCGGCGCGCCCGTGCTCGCCTGGACGGTCGACGACCCGGCGGTGCTGCCGCGGTTGGACGCGCTCGGCGTCGACGGCGTGATCACGAACGATCCCCGGATATTCGGTGGCTAGACTCTCGCCGGATGCGGAAAGCGGGTCTAGCGCTCCTGTTCGTGCTCGGTTTCGCGGCCGCCGGCGGTCTCTCCGCGGGCGTCGTCGCCGCGACCACCACCACGAGCACGACCGGCACGACCGCGACCGCGCCGACGACGATCGCGACCGGCGTGACCGTCTCGGGCGTCGACGTCGGAGGCATGACGGCGCAGGAGGCGTTCCAGACGCTGACCGAGTCGTTCACGCGCCCGCTCGTCCTGCTCGGGCCGCACAGCCGGCTCACGGTCGCGCCCGCCCGGGTGGGCGCGATGGCCGAAGTCCGCGCCGCCGTCGCCCGCGCGCTGACGGCGCCGCCGGCCAGCCAGCTCAAGTTCCGCGTGATCCTCAACCGCAAGCGCACCTCGTCCTACCTCGCCCGCGTCGCGAAGCGCTTCGACCGCAAGCCGGTCGACTCGCAGCTGCTCCTGCGCGGCCTGCGCCCGTGGGTGACGGCGCCGCTGGCGGGCCGCGAACTCTGGCAGGTGCGCGCGATGGACGCGATCTTCACCGCCCTCGTCACCAACACCCGGCCGGAGCTGCGGCTCCGGTTCCGCCCGCTCAAGCCGAAGGTGACCCGCGCCTCGATCGGCCCAGTGATCGTGATCCGCCGTGGCTCGAACCGGCTCTATCTCTACAACGGCATGCGCTTCTGGCGCGTCTTCGGCGTCGCGACGGGACAGTCGGCTTACCCGACGCCGCTCGGGCGCTGGCAGGTCGTCGTCAAGTGGCGCAACCCCTGGTGGTACCCGCCGAGCTCGTCCTGGGCCCGCGGCGCGAAGCCGATCCCGCCCGGCCCCGGCAACCCCCTCGGCACGCGCTGGATGGGTCTCTCGGCCTCCGGCGTCGGAATCCACGGGACGCCGGACGACGCCTCGATCGGCTACTCCGCCTCACACGGCTGCATCCGCATGCACATCTCGGATGCGGAGTGGCTGTTCAATCACGTGCACATCGGGACGACTGTCTTTATCGTCTCGGCCTGACGCGATGACAGCGCGGCTGAAGCTCGGCGCGCAGGCCCTGGCGGTCGGGCTCGTCGCGCTGCTCTTGGCGCTGCTCATCTGGAAGGTGGCTCACGGGAGCGGCAGCAAGGCCGCGGTCGGGAAGCCGGCGCCGAACTTCACGCTGAACCGCATCGACCGCCCCGGAAAGCTCCAGCTCGCCTCGCTCCGCGGCAAGGTCGTGGTGCTGAACTTCTGGGCCTCCTGGTGCTACCCGTGCAAGCAGGAAGCGCCGGCGCTCGCGGCCGCGGCGAAGCGCTGGGCCGGTCGCGCCGTGGTGCTCGGCGTCGATGTCAACGACTTCGCCGGCGACGCGCGCCGCTTCGCCCGCAAGTACGGCCTCGACTACCCGCTCGTGCACGACAACCACAACGTCACCTCGCCCACCTACGGCCTCACCGGCCTTCCCGAGACGTTCTTCATCGACCGGCGCGGCCGTGTTGTCGTCCACGTGCCCGGCCAGGTGAAGGAGTCCGAGATCCAGGACGGGGTCGAGCGGGCGCTGCGCTCGTGAGACTGTTCGTCGTCGCTCTTGCCGCGCTGGCGCTCGCCGCGCCGGCGCTGGCGAGCGAGCAGC
>JBKPFI010000026.1:0-3944 GCA_046728775.1 Actinomycetota bacterium
CGATCAGGACCGCGTCGGCGACCAGCTGCCAGATCCGGTGACGGTTGACCGGGATCACGCGCGCACCGCGGCGGCCTCGCGGATCACGGACACGACGCGCTCCTGGGCCTCGGCCGGAATGCCCGCCCACATCGGCAGCGCCAGGTGCTCCGCCGCGGCTCGCTCGGTCTCGGGCAGCGAGCCTTCCTTCCAGCCGAGGTAGCGCAGGGCGGGCTGAAGGTGAGTGGGCGTCACATAGTACGAGGCGTGGCCGATCCCCGCGGCGGCCAGCGCCTCGCGGAGCCGGTCGCGCTCGGGGGAGCGGACGACGTACATGTGGTAGACGTGCCCGGGCTCGTCGGCCGGCAGCTCGCAGAGCTCCCCGAGGCCGAGCTCCTCATAGCGGGCGGCGGCTTCGCGGCGCTGGCTGTTCCAGCCGGGAAGCTCCGCGAGGAAGAGCCGCAGCACCGCGGCCTGCAGCTCGTCGAGCCGCGAGTTGTAGCCGACCGCCTCGAAGTTCCTCTTCTCGCGCGAGCCGTGGAAGCGCAGCAGCGCGACGCGGTCGGCAAGCTCCTCGTCGGTGGCCGCGACGAGGCCGCCGTCGCCGAGCGCGAACAGGTTCTTCGTCGGGAAGAAGCTGAAGGTCGAAAGGGCTCCGACCGTCGCGACGCCCTCGGCGCCGAAGGCCTGCGCCGCGTCCTCGACGATCGGGATGCCCAGCTCCGCGAGGTCGCCGAGCGGCATCACGCGGCCGAAGAGATGCACGGGCATCAGCGCGCGCGTGCGGTCGGTCACGCGGGCGGCGACGTCCTCGGGATCGAGGTTGAGCGTGACCGGGTCAATGTCCGCGAACACCGGCACCGCGCCGCGGCGCGCGATCGACTCGGCTGTCGCATAGAACGTGAACGACGGGCAGATCACCTCGTCGCCGGGGCCGACCTCCATCGCATCCAGCGCGAGCACGAGCGCGTCGGTGCCGTTCGCCACGCCCACCGTGCGCGGCACCCCCAGCAGCTCGGCCGCCTCCTCCTCGAACGCCTTCACGTTCGGGCCGAGGATGAAGGTGCCCGAGTCGAGCACCTCCGCGATCCGCTCCTGGATCTGCGGGATCAGGCGCTGATACTGGGCCTTGACGTCTACGAGAGGGATCTGCGAGGCGCTAGGCACGCTGCCGGAGTCTAGAGGCACGGCGAGCTACCAGGTACAGCACGAGCAGCACCGCTCCTGCCACCAGCGCGACGTCGAACGCGTTGTGGAAGCGCTCGTAGTTGCTGCCGAACGCCCAGCCGATTCCGGCGAACAGGAACGCCCAGACCGCCGAGCCGGGAATCGTAAGGACCGTGTAGGGCCCAAACGGCATGCGGAACACGCCGGCCGGGATCGAGACGAACGAGCGCACGACCGGCGTGACGCGGCCGAGCAGGACCGCCCAGCGGTCGTGCCGGTCGAACCACCGCTCCGCCCGGTCGAACCGGTCCCCGCCGAGGTGGAAGTAGCGCCCGTGCCGCTCGACGAAGGGCCGCCCGCCGTAGCGGCCGATGCCCCAGCCGACGATCGAGCCGAGCAGGTAGCCGAGCGCGCCGGCCAGCGCCATCGTCACGAACGCCCACGCCTCCGAGGTCACCTCGTGGCCGAAGAGGACGACATGCTGCGAGGCGAAGGCACCCGAGGCCAGCGCGCCCGCGTAGACCATCACCAGCTCGCTCGCGGCCGGGAAGACCGCGTCGACCGCCATCAGCACGAAGACCGCGTAGACCCCGTGGTCGCCGACGAAGTTGGTGACGGAGCCCGAGATCGACGCGAGCACCAGCGCGAGTCTAGTTAGAGCGCCAGCGGATGAGTCAGCGGATGCTGAACTTCTGCGTCAGGTCGGCCGGGCCGTACGAGTTTCGCGTCGAGACCTTGAAGACGTAGCTGCCGCGGTAGACGCGGCGGCCGTTCGCGAAGCGCCCGTTCCAGGCGATCGCCCGCATCCCCGCCGCGAGTTGGCGCGCAGGGAGTCGGCGGACGAGCACCCCGGAGCTCGTCCAGATGCTGGGCGTCACGCGCGCGGCGTAGGCGAGCTTGAAGCGCGCGACGACGGCGGCCTTCCGCTTGTTCTTGCCGAGCCGGGCCGCCTTCGGCGCGACGCGCATGAAGCCGAGCGTGTCGTTCAGCCAGAACCCGCGCTCGACGGACGACTTGCGCCCGTTCTCGTCCTGGGCGGAGACGACCCAGCGCCAGCGGCCGAGCGGGTCGGCTTGGCTGCGCCGCTCGCGCCGGCTCGCGGAGGGCCAGTTGATCGAGTACGTCCCGGCCCCACGCGTGACCGTCTGGGTGAACGCGGTCGTGCCTCCCGGGCCGATCAGGCTCGCGGTCACGGTCGACGGCGCCACCACCTTGTACGCGAGCTGCTGGCGCTCCGCGATCCCGTCGCCGTTCGGCGAGACCACCGTCAGCGGCGGCGGCGGCGCGTAGACGCCCGTGTAGAGGATGGCCAGCGTCTCGGCGACCTGTCGCTCCCCGCCCGGGTCCGAGGGCCGGTTGAGCAGCTTGCCGTCGAACGCCATCGTGGTCGAGCCGCCGGCGTCCAGCGCGGACGCGGTGACGGCGCCGAGCCGCACCATCGCCTGCGCGAGCTCGAAGTTCGTCATCCCGACGCTGTAACCGCGGCGGCGGCCGTCGACGGCCACGAGCACGATCTTGCCGTCGCGGCGCTGTCCCACCGCGGTGCGCGGGTTGCGCGGGCCGAGCTGCGTGGGCAGGAAGTCCTCGCCCGCGGCCCAGATCGGCCTGCCGTTGCGGACGATCATCGGGCCGCCGCCGACCGCGTCGGTTACCCCTGCGGCGAGCCAGTCGGGCGAGAGGATCAGCCGGGTCACGACCTGCGTACCGGCCGTCGCCTCCAGCTGGACCTTCGACACCTGCGACCCGCGCGCGAGCAGGACGGCGCCGTTGCGCGGGATCGGCGTGCCTCCACCGGTGTCCTGGAAGCTGACGACGCCGCTCAGCTCGCCGCCCGGAACCGCCGGCGGGAAGGACTGCAGGACCGCTTCCACGACCCCCGGGATTCGCGGCGTCGTCGCGCCCCACGACGGAGTGAAGAGCGAGGCCCCGTCGGCGCGCGGCGGCTGGTTCAGCCCGGTCAGCGGCCGGCGCTGGCCGAGCCCCTGCCAGTAGCCGTAGAAGGAGACGCGCCCGACGTTGAGCCGCCCGTCGGCGCCGACGCCGACGCTCGAGCGGAAGCGGTACGGCGGGCTCTGCAGGACGCGGTTCTGCATCACCATCCCGGTCGGATGCCCGTCGTTGAAGTTGAAGAGGTCGCCGTTCACGCCGGCGACCGTCGCCGTGGCCGAGACGTTCTTCTCCATCGAGGTGACGCGCTCCTTGCCGAGGATCGTCCCGTTCGAGAGCAGCGGCTTCAGCTGGTAGAGGCCGCCCGGGCGAGGCGCGGTCAGGACGTGCATGACCACGGGCCCGTGCGCGGTGAACTGCACCGTCCGCGCATACGTCACGTTCGGCATCAGCACCTGCGTCGACGCGCGCGCCGGCCCGGCGAGGGCGACGGCGAGGCTTGCCAGCAGGGCTCCGATGAGTACTCGGCGGAGCACGACCCGCGGCTCACCGTAGCGGAAGGCTTGAAAGGAAGTCCAACGGCTCGCGATGAACTTTTCGTAAAGACTGCGGGGGTTCGGCTGCGGCGATAGGTTCCAGACGTGAGCGCAACCGTCGGGAGCCGGACCGGGCTGGTCGAGGGCCTGCTCGCGCGCTACCCCGAGATCCCGCCGGAGGCCGTGCTCAAGGAAGACCTCCTGCGGACGGGGATCGCCTTCGACGCGTCGGCCCTGACGGAGAACCTCGACGGCGCGGTCAAGCCGAAGTCGTACTTCATCTTCTCGTTCGACCAGAAGCCGCTCGCCGAGCTCGGGGCCGCGGCCACGCACCGGCCGCCGGAGGAGATCGCGCTCACCGGGGGGCCGTATGAG
>JBKPFI010000263.1:0-13024 GCA_046728775.1 Actinomycetota bacterium
CCGCGGGTCTCCCCCAGCGCGCCTCCATCGCACGGCCGGAAGCAAGCCCTTCCCAGCAGTCCCCGTGGTAGGGGCAGACGCCCGAGAAAGGGTCCGTCTCTCGATCGTGCGGGATCCGCATGTGCCCGAACTCCGGGTGCATCAGGCCGTGTAGGAGCTTGCCCTCGACGATGCCCCCTCCCCCGATGCCGGTGCCGACGGTGATGTAGCAGGACGTGGCGAGCCCCTGCGCGGCACCCCAGCGGTGCTCTCCCAGGGCCGCCGCGTTCACGTCCGTGTCGAAGGCGACGGGAACGGAGAGCCGCCGCCTGATCTCCCCACCGACGTCGGTGTGGGCCCAGCCGGGCTTGGGAGTCGTGGTGATGTAGCCCCAGGTCGGGGAGGCGGGGTTCGCGTCGAGCGGTCCGAACGAGCCGACCCCGATCGCGTCGATGGGCCCTTCGCGCTGGAAGAAGGCGACGGCGCGCTCGATCGTCTCGGCCGGACTCGTGGTCGGCAGCGTCGCGGTTGCCCGGAGGTCCTCCGGACCGACGCCGACCGCGCACTCCCACTTCGAGCCGCCGGCCTCGATGCCGCCGTAGACGGTCAAGCAGCTTCGACCGCCCGGGCTCCGCACGACCGGCGGACCGTCAGCTGGCCGGGCAGGACGACGACGTGCTCCCGCGTGGGCCCGCGGCCCTGGATCCGCTCGAGCAGCAGCTGGGTGCCGAGCGTGCCGAAGGTCTCTGCCGGCTGCTCCATCGCGGTCAGGAACGGGTAGAGCCGCGACGCGAACTCGATGTCGTCGAAGCAGACGAGCGCGACGTCGTCCGGAACGTCCAGGCCCGCGCTCCGTACCGCCTCGATCGCACCGAGAGCGACGAGGTTGTTCACCGCGAACACTGCGGACGGGAGCTCCTCGAGCGACAGGAGACGGCTCATCCCCGCAAAGCCACCGTTGGGATCGGGGGTATCCACCTCCGCGAGGGTCGGGTCGAGCGAAAGGTCCGCGGCGCGGAGAGCCGCCTCGTAGCCGCGGCGTCGTTCGCGCGCGGTCGAGACTTCATCGCCTTCCACGATCAGGCCGATGCGCCGGTGCCCAAGGGCGATCAGATGCTCGACTAGCCGCTGCGCGCCGCCTACGCTGTCGCCGACGACCGCATCGCAGTCCATTCCGGCGACCGTCCGGTCGATCAAGACGAACGGAACCCCGAACCTCGCAAGCCGTGCCAGGTGGGGCTTCGACCGGTCGCTGACCGGTGCGATCACGATCCCCTCCACGCGGTGGGCGATCAGCTCCTCGATCACGTCCCGCTCGACCGCGAGGTCGGCGCGCGTATCGCAGAGGATGACGCGGTAGGTCGAGCGCCGCGCGACGTCCTCGGCAGCACGAACGATCAGCGTGAAGAAGGGATTCGAGACGTCGGGCACGATCACAGCCAGCGTGCCGGTCTTGCGCGCGCTCAGCCCGCGGGCGAGCCGGCTGGGGACGTAGCCGAGCTCGGAGATGGCGCGCTCCACCCGGCGCTGCGTGTCGGGGCTGACGCGATCGCTGCCGTTGATCACGCGCGAGACCGTCATCGCCGAGACGCCAGCCACGCTGGCCACGTCCTTGATGGTCACCGCCGGCTTCGTGTTCACTCGGAATTCCTTGGTAGCGCTAACAGAGATTACCGTTGCTGCGCCTCGGAACCAAGCTGATCTGCCTTGACTGTCCACCTAGAAACGTGTTATCGGTACCACAACACGGGGCAAAGGAGGTAGCAGATGGGCGATCCGCAGAGGCAGCTCACGCGGCCGTCATGGCGGACACTGGGTCTCGCGGCAGCGCTCCTCGTCGTCGTTGTCGCCACGTCGGCCATCGTCGCCGCCGCGTCCGCCACGACAGCGTCGAAGAGCGCGACGGTCAAGGTCGGACTGATCACGAAGGACGCCACGAACCCGTTCTTCGTGAAGATGCGCGCGGGAGCGACGAAGGCCGCGAAGAGGCTCGGCGCGAGCCTGACCTACGCAGCCGGGAAGAACAGCTCGGACAACGCGAGCCAGATCGCAGCGATCGAGAACATGACGACGGCCGGGGTGAAGGGGATCCTCATCACCGTGGCCGACGGAAAGGCCGAGAACGGCGCGATCTCGAGGGCGCGCAAGGCAGGCGTCATCGTCATCGCGCTGGACACGCCGACCGTGCCGAAGAGCGTCACCAACGCCCTCTTCGCCACGAACAACTTCAACGCGGGAGTCCTGATCGGCAAGTACGCCCGCGCAGCAACGAAGGGCAAGAAGGTGACGATCGGGATGATCGACGAGCACGTCGGCTCGTCGGTCGGAGCGTTGCGGCACAACGGGTTCCTGAAGGGGTTCGGGATCAAGAGCGGCAACAAGCAGATCGCCTGCGTCGGTAACGGCGAGGGCCAGACCGCTCCGTCGCAGACGGCGATGGAGAACTGTCTCCAGAAAAGCCCGGGCATCAACGTCGTCTACACGATCAACGAGCCCAGCGCCGCGGGCGCTTGGAACGCGCTCAAGAAGGCCGGCAAGACGAAGGCCGGGACGACGATCGTCTCCGTCGACGGCGGCTGCGCCGGAGTGCGGAACGTCAAGGCCGGCATCATCGATGCGACCTCGCAGCAGTATCCGCTGCTGATGGCCTCCCGGGGCGTCGCTGCGGTCGTCAAGTACGCGAAGACCGGCAAGAAGCCGCGCGGTTACACCGACACCGGCGTGAACCTGATCGCGAAGAAGCCGCTCGCGGGCGTCAAGTCCAAGAGCGTCAAGTACGGCCTCGCCAACTGCTGGGGCTAGAGCAGTAGGACCCCACACCCACCGCGACCGGAGTGCCGCCTATCGGCTCTCCGGTCGCAGTGGGAGCCCGCGTCCTAGGATCGCCGCTTCGGGACGAGATCGACGTTGAGCACGACGGAAACCTCAGCCCAGCTTCCGAGCGCCCGCTCGCTGGTGGAGGGCGTTCGCCGCGTTCTCGCGGCGCCCGCCGTCGGGCCGTTCATTGCGCTGCTCCTGACGATGGCGTTCTTCTCGCTGAAGAGCGACCGCTTCCTCCAGGGACCGAACCTCTCGCTCGTGCTGCAACAGGTGATGGTGGTCGGCGTGCTCGCCATCGGCCAGACGTTGATCATCCTGACTGCGGGCATCGACCTCTCCGTCGGGACCGTGATGGCCTTCGGGCAGATCGTGATGACGAAGCTCGCGATCGACTCCGGCTACAGCCCCGCCACCGCGATCCTCCTCGGGCTCCTCGCCTGCGTTGCGTTCGGTGTCCTCAACGGCGGGTTGGTGGCAGTCGTGAGGCTGCCCGCCTTCATCGTGACGCTGGGCACGCTCAACATCGCGTTCGCGTTGACCCACATCTACTCCAACGACCTGACGTACCCGCCCGGGAACTCGGGGGCGTCGACGCTGCCCAGCGCGCTGCTCTTCTTCGGGCGGACGTTCACCATCGGCCACACCGACATCACCTACGGGGTCGTGTTCATGTTCGTCCTCTTCGCCTTAGCGTGGTTCGCGCTCACGCAGACGGCCTGGGGACGCCACGTCTACGCGACCGGCGACGACCCCGAGGCCGCTCGTCTGACGGGGATCAAGACCGGCCGCGTCCTCCTCAGCGTCTACACCGTCGCCGGCCTCATGTACGGGATCGCGGCCTGGCTTCTGATCTCGCGGACGGAGCTCGGGGATCCCAACGCCGGTCAGACGACGGAGAACCTCGATTCGATCACGGCCGTGGTCCTCGGCGGGACCAGCCTGTTCGGCGGGCGTGGGACGGTGATCGGGACCCTGATCGGAGCCATCATCGTCGGCGTCTTCAGGAACGGGCTGACGTTGATCGGCGTCGAGGTGATCTACCAGTACCTCGTCACGGGGATCCTCGTGATCCTCGCCGTCTCGGTCGACCAGCTGACGCACCGGAGGCGGCTCTGAGCGAGCGGCGGCCGATCCTCGAAGCGCAAGGGCTCGTGAAGCGCTACGGCCACGTGGTCGCCCTCGACGGAGCCGATTTCGAGCTCTATCCCGATGAGATCGCCGCCGTGATCGGAGACAACGGCGCGGGGAAGTCGACGCTGATCAAGGCGCTCTCTGGCGCGTTGCAGCCGGACCACGGCGAGATCCGTCTCGACGGCGAAACCATCCGCTTCCGTACTCCCGGAGACGCGCGGAGGGCCGGCATCGAGACCGTCTACCAGGACCTCGCGGTCGCTCCTTCGCTCGACATCGCCTCGAACATCTTCCTCGGCCGGGAGGCTCGGAGGCGCGGGCCGCTCGGGCTCGCGCTGCGCATGCTCGCGAAGCGGACGATGCGCCGCGAGGCCGCGCGCCACCTCCAGGAGCTGAAGATCGGCGTCCAGTCCATGAGCCAGTCGGTCGAGAATCTCTCGGGCGGCCAACGACAGGGTGTCGCGGTCGCCCGAGCGGCGAAGTGGGCGCAGCGCGTCGCGATCATGGACGAGCCGACAGCCGCGCTCGGCGTCAAGGAGACACGCCAGGTGCTCGACCTGATCCGCCGCGTGCGCGAGCGCGGCCTGCCCGTGATCCTGATCAGTCACGACATGCCGCACGTTTTCGAGCTTGCGGATCGGATCCACATCATGCGACTCGGTAAGCGCGTCGCGGTCGTGACTCCGCAGACCCACACGATGCCGGAAGCGGTGGCGATCATGACCGGCGCGACGCGGGGCGAGCTCGAGCAGGCGCTCGTCAAGGAGGGGCCGCCGGTGCGCCTGCCCGCCGAGGGGGGCGCATGATGTACGTGCCGGCGCCGGATCGCTACGAGCGCATGCAGTACCGCAGGTCAGGTCGCAGCGGGCTGCAGCTACCCATGCTCTCGCTCGGGCTCTGGAACAACTTCGGCGACGACTTCCCCTTCGAGTCCGGCCGCGCCATCGTCAGGCGCGCGTTCGACCTCGGCATCACCCACTTCGACCTCGCCAACAACTACGGCCCGCCGTACGGATCGGCGGAGGAGAACTTCGGGCGCATGCTCGCCCACGAGCTACGGCCGTACCGGGACGAGCTGGTGATCTCGACGAAGGCCGGCTACGACATGTGGCCGGGCCCCTACGGAGAGTGGGGGTCGCGAAAGTACCTGCTGGCGAGCCTCGACCAGAGCCTGCGCCGGATGGGGCTCGAGTACGTCGACATCTTCTACTCACACCGCTTCGACCCGGAGACGCCGCTCGAGGAGACGATGGGCGCGCTCGACACCGCCGTCCAGCTGGGCAAGGCGCTCTACGTCGGCATCTCGTCGTACTCCGCTGCGAAGACGCGAGAGGCCGCGGCGATCTTGCGCGAGCTCGGCACGCCGCTGCTCATCCACCAGCCGTCGTACTCGATGCTGAACCGCTGGATCGAGCCAGAGCTGCTCGACGTGCTCGGGGAGGAGGGGATCGGCTGCATCGTCTTCTCGCCGCTCGCGCAGGGGATGCTCAGCGACAAGTACCTCGACGGAATCCCGGAGGGGAGCCGCGCGAGTCGACCCGCGACCCTCTCGCCGTCGCTGATCACGGAGGAGGCGCTCGAGAAGATCCGCGCACTGAACGAGCTCGCCAGCGCGCGGGGCCAGACCCTCGCGCAGCTGGCGCTTGCGTGGACGCTGCGCGATCCGCGCGTCACCTCGGCGCTCGCGGGCGCGAGCCGGGTCGAGCAGCTCGAGGCCAACGTGACCGCGCTGGAGCGACTCGAGTTCACGGACGACGAGCTCGCCGAGATCGACCGGTACGCGACCGACAGCGGCCTCAACCTCTGGGCCGCATCCAGCGCCGAATAGGTCGTGCCGTGGCCGGTGTCCGATGCCTCGCGGGCGAGCTGCTCACGGTGGTCGACGCTCAACCTCGGCGATTCATGCTCGGGATCACCGGCCCGCCGGGCGCGGGGAAGTCGACTCTGGCGCGCAGCCTAGCGGAGACCATTGCCGGGCAGCGCGGTGCGGGCTACGTCGCCGTCGCGCCGCTCGACGGCTTCCACCTGTCGAACGAGACGCTCGAGTCGCTCGGCCTGCGCTCGCTGAAGGGCGCCCCGCAGACGTTCGAGGCGGCTGGCTTCGTCGCCTCCCTGCGACGCCTTCGAGCTGAGCCTCCCACTGACATTGGCTGGCCCGACTTCGACCGCAGCCGCGAGCAGACGATACGCGATGCGATCTCGATCGGGCCGGGCGTGAGGCTCGTGATCACAGAGGGCAACTACCTGCTCCTGGAGCAGCCGCCGTGGAACGAGGTGCGCGGGTTGCTCGACGAGGTCTGGTACCTCGACGTCCCTCCAGAGGCGCTGCGCCGGAGGCTCATCGAGCGCCAGATCGCCTACGGCCGGCCTGCGGAGGACGCAGTCCGTCACGTCGACGGCAGCGACCTTGCGAACGCGGAGCTCGTCGCTCGGACCAGCCATCTGGCCGACCTGACCTTGCGAACGTAGGCTCCGCCCGTGCTCCTCTACGACAGCCCCGTCTCGGGCAACTGCTACAAGGTGCGGCTGCTGCTCGCGCACCTCGGGATCCCGTACGAGCGGCGTGCGATGGACGTCGTCGACCGCTCGAACCGCGAGGAGGTGCTCGGCGGGCTCAACCCGGCGCTGCGGGTTCCGACACTCGTGCTCGACGACGGGCGCTCGCTCGGCGAGTCCGGCGCGATCCTCTGGTACTTCGGCGAGGGGACACCCTTCGTTCCGCAGGACAGATACGAGCGCGCGCAGGTGCTCCAGTGGATGTTCTTCGAGCAGTACGACCACGAGCCGGCGATCGCCGTTGCGCGCTTCTGGCTCGCATTCTCCGGACGCGCCGACGAGGTTCGCGACCAGGTGCCCGAGTGGCAGGCGAAGGGCAACCGCGCACTTGCGGCTATGGAGCGCCACCTCGACGGGCGGGCGTGGCTCGTCGGCGAGCACATGACGATCGCCGACATTGCGCTCTACGCCTATACGCACGTCGCCGACGAAGCAGGTTTCGACCTGGGGCCGTACCCGGCGATCCGCGCCTGGCTCGAGCGCGTTGCCTCGCAGCCGGGGCACGTCCCGATCGACGCCTGACGTTACGTCAGCCGCGCCAAGGGCCGACGCCGCCGAGCCGCTCGACCGTGACGCGCATCACATGGCCCGGCGGCGGGTCGTCCATCGGCGGGAACTTCACCTCGGGCCCGAGGTAGACGTGCGCGAGCCGCTGCAGCAGCTCCGGCGCGCCGCCCGGCTCGAGACGCGCGCGTCCGTGAACGACGAGGTACTGCTTCAGCCCCGGCGGCTGAATCTCGGTCCCTTCGATCGACAGGACGACGTGCGGGTCGCGCCTGACGTTCTCGAGCTTCCGCTGCTCGCCGAGATGCGCCGAGACGATCTCGTCCCCCTCCAGCCCGACCCAGATGCACGTAACCTGCGGCGAGCCGTCCGGGTTGAGCGTGACCAGGTGCGCGAGCGCGTCCGACTCCACCAGCCTGCGGGCGCTCTCGGGCAGCTCCATGCGCGGAGGGTGCCGCACCACGCAGAGCAGGGCAAGCCGAAGGCGCTGACATAGCTTCGCGATGCCGGGGTAAGCCTCGACCGTCACCCACGGAGGGAGGTCCCACATGGGTCTCGACGACATGCTCAAGGACCAGATCCGCCAGCGTGCGCCGGAGCTCAAGCAGAAGCTCGTGGCCGAGTTCGACGAGCTCACTCAGGACGACATGGACAAGACAGGTGACGATCCTGACGAGATCGTCGACCGCATCTCGCAGAAGACCGGGCAGCCGCGCGAGCAGGTCGAGCAGCGCGTCCAGCAGGTCGCGCAGCGCAGCTAGGCGCAGCGCCAGAAACCTGAGAGGCCCGGGGACTGCCTCGGGCCTCTCGTGGTACTGGTGAGGGCGGGGTGCCGGACGTGCCTGGGTGGCAAGGCCGCCAATCCCCCCGGCACAGTCCCCGCCCGGCTACCCCACTCAGCAGATGCGGGCGGAACGCCGTTCTTGCGCGCATTCCAGCAGTGGAGATCGCTGCTAACTGCGTGCCGGGGACGGATGGGCCACCCCCGGCGGGTTGTTCATGCTGAGCGCCGGGCTTCCCCGGCCAGTGGATGTGAAGGTTGACTCCGACCAGGACGAGCGGCCAGAGGACCAATGCGAGCAGAGCCGAGATGATCTGCTTCGCGGTGTCGAGGTTGCTCCAGTAGTGGTGCGTGGCCGAGACGATGCCGCCGATCACGAGGTAGACGACGAAGAGCAGGCTGAAGCCCGGCCGCGTTCGTGACGCTGTTGGTGCGTAGTAGGCCATGCGGTCGACCCCTCCTTTCGTCGGAGGGACCGCCTACCCGGTTCGCTCCTTCGGAAAGGAAGGAGCAGTCTGGGCCGGCGGCTCGGGGCGGGGCGGCTTATTCGGCCACCACGAGGCCGGGCCGAAGCTCGCCGCCAGCGAGGGCACGAGGATCGAGCGGACGAGGAACGAGTCGACGAGGATGCCGACGGCCATCACGAAGGCGAGCTCCCGCATCGGGCGGATCGGGATCAGCGCCAGCAGCGCGAACGAGCCGGCGAGCGTCACGCCCGCGGTAGTGATTGTGCGTGAGGCCCTCGGTGTCGCGTAGCGAATCGCCGCGCGGAACGGCCGCCGCTCCGCCTCCTGCCAGATCCGGCCCGCGATGAAGATGTTGTAGTCGGAGCCGAGCGAGAGCAGCAGGACGGCGGCGGCGAACGGGACATAGTAGGTGAGGTCCTGGTGGCCGAGCACGCCCTGGAAGACCCACGTCGTGATCCCGATCGCGGCGGTGAGCGCGAGCACGCTGGCCGCGAGCAGGTAGAGCGGCGCGAGGAGGGCGCGCAGGAAGAGCGCAAGCAGCACGAGGTTCGCCAGCAGCAAGGCGAGCGCGACCCTGGCGATATCGCTGTGCACCGTCTTCACCGCGTCGTCGGCGAGCGCGGTGTCGCCCGCGACCCCGACGGCGACGCCGCCCAGGCCCGAGCGGTTCACCATCGACGGGAGCTCGTCCCGCAGCCGGTGGAGCGTCCCGATCGCCCGCGTGCTCAGCGGATCGTCGTTCAGCACCACCGCGAAACGTGCGGCGTCGCCGCGGTCGTTGACGAACAGCGGCTGGTGCACCCACTCAGGCTGGTCGGCGACGCCGATCACGCCCGCGACCCCGGGCGCGCCGGCGAGCGACGACTGGAACCTCACGAGCTCGTCGCGCTTCTCGCCGAGGCCGGGCGCGCGCAGCAGGATCTCGGTCGGCGCGATGATCCCGCGCGTGAACCCCTGATCGGCCGCGCTCGAAGCGCGCGAGACCTCGTTCGACGGCGGCAGCCCGCGGAAGAGCGTCAGGCCGAGGGCGGTCGAGCGGGCCTCGCTCGCGGCGACGATCAGTCCCGCGGCCGTCGCGACGACCAGCGCGATCGCGACGGGGCGCGCCGTGGCGAACCTGCCCAGTCGACGGCGTCCTTCCGACGGGTCGCGCGGCTCGGTCGTTCGCAGCCCCGGCCAGAACAGTGCCCGCCCGAAGATCGCGAGCAGCGCCGGGACCAGCGTCACCGCCACGGCGAGCGTGACGAGCACGGTCACCGCCATTCCCGGCCCGAATGCCCGGAAGAAGCCGAGGTTTCCGATCACAAGTGAGCCGGAGCCGACGGCGACGATCAGCCCGGCGGTGACGACGATCGGAAGGACGTTCCGCGCCGCCGCGTAGGTCGCGCGCACGCGCGGCTCGCCCTCCACGAGCCGCCTGCGCACGCCGGAGAGGAAGAAGACCGCGTAGTCGGTTGTGAGGCCGAGCAGCAGCGCGACGAGCACCGGCTGCACCTCGCGCGGTATCTCGGTCCCCATCCGGTCGCCGAGCCACGTGAGCAGCCGCACCGAGATCAGGTACGAGACTGCGGCCGCACCGAGCGTGACGAGCGGCGGCCCCGCGGCGCGGAAGGCGACGAGCAGGATCAGCGCGATCAGCGCCACCGTCGCCGCCTCGACGATGGGCAGGGCGTGGTTGATCTCCTCGAACTCGGCCTCGCGCGCCGCGATCGTGCCGGTCACCCCGGCGACGGGATCGCCGTCCGAGCGAATGCGCTCCACGTAGGTCTGCGCGAGGGCGAGCTGCGCGCCGATGCTTGTCCCCGGGCGGAAGTACAGGTACGTGATCACCGTCGTGCCGTGCTCTTGCGACGACGGGAAGACGCCGCCGGTGTTCGAAATCGGCAGCGCGAATGCGATGCTGTGCAGGACCTCGTCCTGCCCACGGTCGATGCGCACGGCGCGCCGCAACGCACGCACTTGCTCGTCGCGGGAAAGGCCGCCCGGGTCGCGCTGCACGATCGCGACGCGCGAGAGAAGCGGCGTCCCAAACGCCCTCACGCCCTGCGCCTCGACGCTCAAGGACTGCGAGTGCGTCGGCACCAGGCCGCCGAGCTCCGAGGACGGCCGGTCGGTGAACGACGGCAGCTGGGTCGTCGCCAGGAAGGCAGCGACGATCCACGCCGGCACGATGAGGAGGCGCATGCGCACCAGTAGCCAGGCAGCGGCGGTACTCATGGCGACTGTCGTTCCCGCCGCCTCGCGGGCTTACTCCACGGTCAACGGCCGAGCAGCGCCGAGAGCTCCCTGCGGTAGGGGTCGCGCTCGTACTCGTGCAGCGGGTGCGGCTCGAGCTGGTGCTCGTGGATCTCGCCGCCGCGACGGACGTAGAGGGTCGGAATGATCGTGCCCGCCTCGTCGACCTCCACGCTGGCGGCCAACGCGTCGGGGCCGGGCGAGTCGAGGAAGCTCGCGAGCGGCACCAGGTCCTCGTCGAAGAACGCTCCGTCCGCAACGGAGACGACGCGGCAGAGGTAGCCCTTCTGCACCCAGAGCTCCGGCGCGCTGCTCAGTTCGTGCAGCAGGAACGGGACGACGTCCGTGACAGGTGTGCGCACCGGCTCGTGGCCGTTCAGCGTGCGCGCGAGGTACCGGGTCAGGACCAGCGCGTTGTAGCGGAAGCCGTTCACCGAGGTCGAGCTCGCGCCCGCGCCCCGCTTGCCGATCCCGCGCGCGCCCTGCGAGGCGTTCCCGGCGAAGAAGACTCCCGGCAGCGAGACGCTCTCCCAGAACGGCGTCAGGGCAGGGATGCGGCCGTCGGCGACCGTTACGAGCCCGAGCTGCGGCAGGTCGCGGAGCGGCGCCTGGAAGCCGGTCGCGGCGATCACGTCGTCGACCTCGAACTCGAGCCTGCCGTCCCACGTCGTGCCGCGCGTGAAGACGCGGAAGCGCGGACCGTCGCGCTCGATTCGTTCGATCGTCACGTCGAGGACGTACGTGCCGGGGCCCCCTCGGGCGTACTCGTCGTACGGGTGCAGGTAGCGGACGCGCAGGCCCGAGAGCGCGAGCGCCTCGGTCTGCACCGGCCGCGGCGAGCCGAGCACGATGCTGCGGGCCCACGGGAGGATCCCCTGCGCGACCTCGAACCCGGAGTTGCGCTTGCCGACCACGAAGACGTCGCGGCCCGCATAGCGCTGCGGCTCTTGCGTGTCCACGTAGTGCGCCGCGTGCTCGAGCCCGGGGACGTCCGCCCGCCAGGGCTCGGTGACGCCCAGCGCGAAGACCACGGCCCGGCAGCGGTACTCGCCGTCGCTCGTAACGAGCACCACCTGACCCTCGTCGTGCCGCGTCGACTCCCACGTGCAGCCGTAGCGCACGTCGACCGCAGCGCGCTCGGCGAAGGCCGCGAGGCCGGCCTCCATCTCGGCCCGCGACGGGAGGTCGTAAGCGCGGTCCATCAGTGCGGGCACGAGTGCCTTCAGCTCGGGCTCCTCGGCGAGCAGGCTGTTGTGGTCGTACCACTCGTACTCGCGCGAGGTGCGCTCGAACGGGGCGTCGGGCTTCGTCCAGGTGATCAGCCGCTGGAAGATCGGGAACTGCTGGAACATCCCGCCCGGCTGTCGGTCGCGCGAGAGCAACGCGTGCCGGACGCCGAGCCGCCGCAGGCAGTAGCTCGTTTGGAGCCCGCCGGGGCCGCTGCCGACGACCACCACGTCGTAGTCGCCGGGCGGGAAGGGCCGCTCTACGGCCGCCAATCGACCGTGCCCTGGAGGCGGCGCGCCTCCATCCGCAGCAGGCGCAGCATGAACTGCGGGCGATCGAGCAGCAGGCGCTCGAGCTGCGCGGCGGGGATCACGAGGCAGCGGAGCAGCGTCGCCGCGACGACGTCTGCGGTCGGCGGCTCGCCGGTCAGCGCCGAGATCTCGCCGAAGAACTCGCCGCGCCCCAGGCGGAAGCGCTCCTCACCGCGGATCTCGACCGAGGCCTCGCCCTCCAGGATGACGTAGAAGTTGCCGCCGCTGAGGCCGCGCCGCAGCACACGCTCGCCCGGGGCGAAGACGTCCTCCTCGTGCGAGTGCGCGATCGCCTCGAGTTGCGAGGGCGTCAGGTCGGCGAACAGGGCCAGCTGGCCCAGGGTCTCGGCAACGGTCACGTGCGACTTCTATCGCAATCGCGCGTCGATGAGCGCGGATCGGGTAGACCTACCAGTACCCGAGAGGAAGGAGCCGCTATGGCGACCAGGACCACGATGACGGGGCCCGGGATCCTCGCGTCCGAGAACGAGGAGAAGCGCACCGAGATCCTCGAGCTGCTCGAGAAGGCTTACTGGATGGAGGTCGAGTCGGTGATGAGCTACCTCGCCAACTCGGTCAACCCTGACGGCGTGCGCGCCCAGGAGATCCGCGAGGCGCTCGAGGAGGACATCCAGGAGGAGCTCGGGCACGCGCAGCTGTTCGCGAACAGGATCAAGGAGCTCCACGGCATCGTGCCGGGCTCAGAGGACTTCACCGCCGAGCAGACCTACCTCCAGCCGCCGGACGAGCAGACCGACATCGTCCACGTGATCAAGGGCGTGATCGAGGCCGAGACCGGCGCGATCGAGCACTACAACCACATCATCGAGGTAACCGACGGTGTGGACTGGGCGACCCAGGACATGGCGATCCAGATCCTGCGCGACGAGGAGGGCCACCGCCGGCTGTTCGAGGGCTTCCTGCGGGAGTACGAAGCCGAGGGCCGCGGCTAGGCGCCGATCGTCGCCCGCACGCGGCCGACGAGGGCGGACGCGTTCGGCACGGCCTGCTCG
>JBKPFI010000009.1:0-3807 GCA_046728775.1 Actinomycetota bacterium
TTCATGCGCGGTTCACCTCTTCGGTGAAGAGACGACGGCCAGCGTACTCGGCTTGATCACGTACACAACCCCTGTGACACACGGATCAGGGTGAGACACCGCTTGGTGTCAAGGCCGACGCCCGCCGAGCTCATGAATCGCTGTCCACACCGCCGCCGATGCCGGCTTTGCCGGCCTCGGCCCGATTCCGCTGACCGGTAGCGCAAGAAATCGACCGAAGTCGTCGTGCTGCGGCGGCAGCGGACTTCGGTCGATGATGGAGCGTACCGGGATCGAACCGGTGACCTCCGGCTTGCAAAGCCGGCGCTCTCCCAGCTGAGCTAACGCCCCGGGCGCACGAAGTGTAGAGACGAGAGAAGCCGACGGGGCCAGCCGTCGGCTTCTTCGTTCGCGGGGAAGACTTACGCGGCCCGGGCGAGCCGCTCCTCGTGGCGGGCGCGCTTGATGATCTCGTCGCGGTTGCCGAACCGCTCCTGTGCGCGGAGCGTGCGGTGCTCGTCCCAGAGTGCGGCGATGCGCTCCTCGAGCTCGTGCAGCTCGTCCGAGAGTGCAGGGTCGTGGCCTTCCGAAAGCAGGTGCCAGAGCTCCGACCGGCGCTCGGTGGCGTCGTCGAGCTCGGCGTGGATCTCCTCAAGTGTTCTCATGATCTCGAAAACGATCTAGCCGCTCGTGGCATTCCTAATCGCGCGGCCCGAGCAGGTAGAGCACGATCACGATCAGGCCGACGACGCCTGCCGCGATGGCGATCGCCGTCAGTAGGCCCGAGCTCACCAGGCGGGGCGTAACGGCTGGCGCTTGACCACGAGCCGCACCGTGAGCAGGCCGAACACGAACCCGCCGACGTGCGCAAAGAAGGCGACACCACCACCGGCCTGCGGGTGCAGCACCGCGAACCCACCGTCCCACAGCTGGAACAGGAACCAGATGCCGAGGAAGACCATTGCCGGGATCTCGCGAAGGAAGACGAAGAAGAAGAGGGTGAGGACGCTTGCCTGGGGCAGGAGCACGAAGTAGGCACCGAGAACGCCGGCGATCGCGCCGGACGCGCCCACGTTCGGCACGCTCGCACCGGCGTCGTTCGAGAATTGCAGGGTCACGATCGTCTGCGCCGCGATCGCGGCCAAACCCGCTGCGAGATACCAGACGAGGAAGCGCACCTTCCCCATTGAGTCCTCGACGTTGTTGCCGAAGATCCACAGGAAGAGCATGTTCCCGCCGATGTGAATCCAGCTCCCGTGCAGGAACATCGCGATGAACGCGCCGAGGAACCAGGGCACGTGGTGGACGGACGCCGCCGGTGCCACGCACGGCCCTTCGAGGCTGCACGGGTAGTAGCCGTAGCGCAGCACCTCGCGGTTCACTCCGGTCTTCCACTCCCACAGCCAGACGACCGTGTTCGCGATGATCAGGCCGACGGTGACGAGCGGGAACGTCCGCGTCGGGACGTTGTCCTTGAGCGGGAGCACTCGGCGAGGAGGCTACGAGATGACGAGCGCCAAGAGCGCCTTCTGGGCGTGCAGGCGGTTCTCGGCCTCGTCCCAGACCGCCGAGCGCGGCCCGTAGAGCACCTCTTCGGTGATCTCCTCGCCGTAGTGGGCCGGTAGGCAGTGGAGGACGATCGCGTCGTCCGCGGCGAGCCCCACCAGCTCCGCGTCGATGCCGAAGCCCGCGAGGTCGCGAAGCCGCCGCTCGCGCTCCTCTTCCTGGCCCATGCTCGTCCAGACGTCGGTGTAGAGAACGTCCGCGCCTCGCGCCGCTTCACGAGGGTCGCCCGTCAGGTCGACCTCGCCTCCCGCCTCTCGGGCGATCTCGACCGCGCGCTTGTCAGGCTCGTAGCCGGGCGGCGTCGCGGCGACGAACTCCGCCCCGACCTTCGCGCACGCGACCATGAGCGACGCGCAGACGTTGTTGCCGTCGCCGAGGTAGGCCACGCGCACGCCCTCGAGCCGGCCGAGCCGCTCGCGAATCGTCATCACGTCGGCGAGGGCCTGGCAGGGGTGGGCGCTGTCGGTCAGCCCGTTGATCACGGGCACCGAGGCGTATCGGGCCAGCTCCTCGACGTCCTCCTGCGCGAACGTCCGGATCATGATCGCGTCCACGTAGCGTGAGAGCACCGTCGCTGTGTCGCGCAACGTCTCGCCGCGGCCGAGCTGGAGATCGGAGGCAGCGAGGTAGAGCGCCTGCCCTCCGAGCTGCACCATCCCGACCTCGAACGAGACGCGCGTTCGCGTCGACGGCTTCTGGAAGATCATCGCGAGCGTCCGGCCGGGGATGAGGTGGTGCTGCTCGCGCCGCCGCTGACGGTCTTTCAAGTCGTCGGCGAGCTCGAGAACGGCGAGCAGCTCGTCCCGCGCCCAGTTCGCGACCCGCGTGAAGTGGCGCCCTTTGAGGCTCTCTGAGACTGCCGCCATCGCCGTCTTCATGCTACTCCGGCGTAACTTGACAGCGAAGAGCTTAGGTTTTATTCTGTCGAGCGGATCAACCGAGCCGAAGGAGGGAATCATGGCGACGCTGGTTCGCTGGGAACCGTTTCGTGAGATCGCAACGCTGCAGAACGAGATGAGCCGGCTGATGAACTCGTTCGCCGGGCTCGGCGGCGGCGGCAACGGAGAGGCGTCGCGCAGCTGGGTGCCGGCCGTCGACGTCTGGGAGACCGAGAACGAGCTCGTCTACGCATTCGACCTGCCCGGCATCCCCGAGGACAAGATCTCGATCGAGTTCGAGGACGGCGCGCTGACCGTGTCCGCGGAGCGCGAGCGGACGCAGGAGCTCAAGGAGGAGAACCTGTACCGCTTCGAGCGCCGGTTCGGCACCTTTACGCGCACGATCGGGTTGCCGCAGGGCGTCAACGAGAGCCAGATCAAGGCCGACTACCACGACGGCGTGCTCGAGGTTCGCGTCGCGAAGCCCGAGCAGTCGAAGCCACGCCGCATCCAGATCGGCGGCGGTGAGCAGAAGACGATCGAGGGCAAGGCGACGAAGGCCTGAGCAGCGACGCGATCGCTCCTCTCGAAGGCGGCCGGCGTGGCCGCCTTCGCCGTTCCTAGGTCGGGAGCGATTCCTCCAGGCCCGCCTGAGCGAGGAGGTCGCGCAGGCGTGTGAGTCCGGCGAACATGCGGCTCTTGACGGTGCCGAGCGGCTGGCCGAGACGCTCGGCGAGCTCGCTCTGCGTGAGCCCGCCGTAGTAGCCGAGCTCCAGCGCCTCTCGCTGCTCCGGCGGCAGACGCTTCAGCGCTTCCTGCACGACGCGGCGCTGGAAGCCGAGCGTCGCGTCGTCCTCGGCGGTCGAGGACGAGACCGGCTCCGGTGCTCGCTCGAGCGGCTCGCCGCGGCGGCGCTCCTCGCGCCTGACGAGATCGACGGCCCGGCGGTGGACGAGCGTCAGGATCCACGTGCTCGCCTTCGCGCGCTCGGCGAGGAAGCGGTCGGCCGAGCGCCACACGGCCAGGAACGCCTCCTGGACCGCGTCCTGCGCCAGCGTCTCGTCGCGCAGGATCCGCAGCGCGAGGCCGTATGCGACCCGCCCGAAGCGGTCGTAGAGCTCGGCCAGGGCGCCGTCGTCGGACGATGCGACGAGCGAGACCAGCGCCTCGTCCGTGAGGTGGGCGAGCTCGCGGCTCCTGGTGCCCGCGGGCGGCTGCGCGGTCAGAAGCGCGGTCACGAGACCGCTCCGCTGGCGGCTAGCGGCTTCTGTGTCGGCCGATCGACGCCGCCGGCTCGCTCGAGGGTGACGGCGACAACCGCTCCGCGGCGGACGCGTCGCTCGAGGTCGAGCACGGAGGCGCCCTCGCGCCCGTCGAAGAGGCC
>JBKPFI010000154.1:0-1077 GCA_046728775.1 Actinomycetota bacterium
GCTTCCGCTGCCTCGACGACGCCGTGCTCGACGTGCCCGTCTCGGCGCGCGAGTACCAGGCGGCGAGCCCGGGCGACGACGACGAGCTCCGCAGCGCCTACCTCGAGGACGACCGCCTCGACCTCTCGGCCTGGGCTCGAGACGCCGTCGCGCTCGAGCTTCCCGACAAGATCCTCTGCCGGCCCGACTGCGCCGGCTTGTGCGCCGTCTGCGGCAAGAACCTGAACGACGAGCCGCACGACCACGGCGAGCCCGAGCCCGACTCGCGCTGGGCCGCGCTCGCCGAGCTCAAAGACCGGCTCTAGCGCGGTTAGTCGTCGCCGCCGTGACCGCCGCTGCCGCCGCTGCTCCCGCTGCCGCCGCGGCCTGAGTTGTCGTCGCCGCCACCGCGACCGCCGTGGTCGTCGACAGTCGTCGTCGCCGACGTCGTGGCCGTACGCGTCGTGGTCGCGCGCGTCGTGGCGGTGCGCGTGGTCGTCCGCGACCGGGCGGGCTTCGCGCGCGCCTGCGCCGGTGTGAGCTCCTGCGGCTTCGGCTGAAGCCGCGTCACGGGCACCGCGACGGAGTCGCGCGAGACGAGGTAAGCGGCGTAGCCCATCCCGGCCGCGCAGAGCAGGCCCAGAAGGGCCAGCAGGCCTACGACGACGCCTCGACCCATGACTCCTCCGCCACTGTAGTCGCGGCCGGGAAGCGCACCTCGGCGCGGATCCCGCCTTCGGGCCGGTTGGCCAGCGACGCGCTCCCGCGCCACCGCCGCGCGAGCGTCTGCACGATCGCAAGCCCGAGGCCGGTGCCCGAGCGGTTGCTGCCGGCGCTCCCGCGCGCGAAGCGCTCGAACAGCGCGGCCTCCTCGCCCGGCGCGAGGCCCGGCCCCTCGTCGAGCACCGCGAGCCACGCCTCCTTGCCGTCGCGGCCCCAGCCGACGGCCACTCGCGAAGGCGAATAGCGCAGTGCGTTCTCGATCAGGTTGTCGAGCAGGATCGCGAGGTCCTCCTCGGAGGCCGAAATCGTCGCGTCGGCATCGCCGACGAGCTCGAGCTCACGGCCCTCCTCCTCGGCCGTCGCCGTCCAGCGCTC
>JBKPFI010000379.1:0-2854 GCA_046728775.1 Actinomycetota bacterium
CTTCACGAAGACGATCTTCCTGCTGCTCCTGATCGGCGGCATCTTCGCGATCGAGGCGCTGTCCGTGATCATCCAGGTCTTCACGTTCAAGTACCTCAAGCGGCGCGTGTTCCTGATGGCGCCGATCCACCACCACTTCGAGATGAAGGCCTGGTCGGAGACGAAGATCATGGTCCGCTTCTGGGTCGTGACCGGGATCCTGTGCGGGCTCGGCTTCGCCCTGTACTACCGCTACTTCACCGGGTTCCGCTGAGACGTCGCTTGCGATGTCGCTTTTCAGGTCGAGCCGGCTTGCCGGCTCGACCGTCTACGCCGCTGGCCAGGTGCGCCGAGATCTAACGTTCGCGCATGAGCGCATTGCCGCAGCGGGTGCTCGTGCTCGGGCTCGCGCGGTCGGGGCAGGCGGCGGTCGCGGCGCTCGAGCGGCGCGGGGTGGAGGTCGTCGGGGCCGACCGGGAGCTCGGGAACGACGGCGACGTCTCGTTGCTCGACGACGCCGAGGTGGTCCTCAAGAGCCCCGGCGTGCCGCGGGAGGTTCCGCTCGTCGCCGAGGCGGAGCGGCGCGGCATCCCGATCTGGAGCGAGGTGGAGCTCGGCTACCGGCTGCTGCGGCCGCGGCTGGTCGGCGTCACCGGCACGAACGGCAAGACGACGACCGCGGAGCTGCTGGGCGTGATGCTCGAGGCGCCGGTCGCCGGCAACGTCGGCCGCGCACTCACGGGCCTCGACGGCGAGGTCGAGCCCGGCGCGCTCGTCGTCTGCGAGCTCTCGAGCTTCCAGCTCGAGGACGTGCACGAACTGGCCTGCGAGGTGGCCGTGCTGCTGAACCTCGAGCCCGACCACCTCGACCGCTACGCGTCCTTCGACGCCTACCGCGACGCGAAGCTCCGCATCTTCGAGCGCGCGCGGGCGAAGGTCGTGCCGCTCGGCCTCGGGCTCGAAGGGATCGAGTTCTCCGGAGACGACCCGCTCCCGGCCGAGCCGCGCATCCGCGGGGCTCACAACCGCGAGAACGCCGCCGCCGCGACGGCCGCCGCGCGCGCGCTCGGCGTGCCCGAGGAGCAGATCGCCCACGCGCTGTACACGTTCCCCGGGGTGCCGCACCGCCTGGAACTCGTACGCGAGGTGAACGGCGTGCGCTACGTGAACGACTCCAAGGCGACCAACGTCGCCGCTGCTCTGCGCGCGCTGGCCGCGTACGCGGAGGAGCCCCTGCACCTGATCCTCGGCGGCTCGGGCAAGGGCGAGGACTTCGGGCCGCTCGCGGCGGCGATCGGGCCGAACGTGCGCTGCGTCCACCTGATCGGCGAGACGGCCGACGAGCTCGCACGGGCGAGCCCGCAGGCCGTGGACAACGGCGACCTCGCGGCCGCGCTCGCGGCCATCGAAGCCGGGCCGGGGGAGGTCGTCCTGCTCTCGCCCGCGTGCGCGAGCTACGACCAGTTCCGCAACTTCGAGGAGCGCGGCGAGGAGTTCAGGAGGCTGGTGCAGAACCTGTCCGCGTGAGGCGGGGCCTCGAATCGAGCGTGCTCATCCTCGTGACCCTCGGGCTGGTCGCGTTCGGTCTCGTGATGGTCTACAGCGCGACCTCCGCGTCGGCCGCGCTCGCCAACGGCGACCCCGCCTACTACCTCAAGCGCCAGGCCGTCTACGCGCTCCTCGGCCTCGTCCTGATGGTCGCCCTCTCGCGCGTCGACTACCGTGCGCTCCGGGCGCTCGCGCCCGCCTTGATCGTGACGAGCCTTGTGCTGCTGCTGGCGGTGCTCGTGCTCGGCCGGAGCGCGAACGGCGCCCGCCGCTGGATCTCCTTCGGTCCGGCCGCCTTCCAGCCCTCCGAGCTCGCAAAGGTCGCCCTGGCCGTGTGGGCCGCCGCCTACCTGGCCCGCCGCCGGCCGCCGCGCACGCTCGCGGAGCTCTGGCGGCCGATGGGGCTGCTGACGGTGGTCTTCTGCGGGTTGATCCTCGTCGAGCCGGATCTCGGCACCGCGATCGGAATCGTCGTGATGCTCGCCGCGATGCTGCTCGTCGCGGGCACGCCCACGCGCACGCTCGGGACGGGCGTCGCCATCGCGGCCGCCCTCGGCGTGGTCGCAGTCTGGTTCGAGCCGTACCGGCGCGCGCGGCTGTTCAGCTTCCTCAACCCGTGGCAGGACGCGCAGGGAGCCGGCTTCCAGACCGTGCAGGCGATGATCGGCCTCGGCTCCGGTGGAATCTTCGGCGTCGGGCTCGGCCAGAGCGTGCAGAAGGCGAACTACCTCCCCGAGGCGCACACCGACATGATCTTCGCGATCATCGGCGAGGAACTCGGGCTCGTCGGCGCGACCGCGGTGATCGTTGCGTACTGCGCCTTCGCCTACGCCGGGCTGAAGATCGCGCTCGACTGCCGCGACCCCTTCGGCAAGCGGCTGGCGACAGGCCTGACCGCGCTCGTCTGCGGACAGGCAGCGATCAACCTCGCAGCCGTGATGGGCCTCGCGCCGCTCACGGGGATCCCGCTGCCGTTCGTCTCGTACGGTGGCTCGAGCCTCGTCGTGGCGCTCGCCTGCGTCGGCATCCTCCTTAACATCGCGGGCAATGCGGGAGCCAAGCGCGCCAGCGTTCCTGATCGCGGCCGGGGGGACGGCCGGCCACGTCCTGCCCGCGCTCGCGATCGCCGAGGAGCTGCGCGCCCGCGGAGCACGAGTGACGTTCGCCGGGTCGCCGGATCGCGCCGAGGCGCGGCTCGTTCCTGACGCGGGCTTCGAGCTCGACACGTTCCGCGTGAGCGGCTTGCCGCGGCAGCCCGGCCTGGCGCAGGCGCGGGCGGCCCTACGGGCCTTGGCGGCCCCTGCGGCCTGCGACCGCATCCTGGCGC
>JBKPFI010000391.1:0-1996 GCA_046728775.1 Actinomycetota bacterium
GGGGCGAGGCCCGCGCGGCGGGGCGCTCCGACCCGAGTGACCCCGAGGGGGTGTGCGGGCCGGCCGCGGGGGCGCCGCCCGCACGGCCTCTATGGTCGGCGCCGCCCAGCGCGGCGCCTCCGGCCGCGAGCAGCATCGCGACCGCGCAGGCTGCAAGCAGCGCGGCGGCGACTCTCACGCCGCACACGGTAGCTTCCGGGCGCGCGTACGGGCAAAGATCGCCGCCCTCTAGCGAGTGAGCTTCGAGATCGTTCCGTCGAGCGAGACGGCGTAGAGCTCGCCGGCCGAATCCCGGCCAAACGAGGACAGCCCGCCGAGCTTGAACGGCTCGCGCCGCGGCGCGCCGCGGAGCTTTCCCTTCACCGCGCGGAGGCTCCAGATCGTCCCGCTGCAATAGTCCCCGTAGAAGTACCGCCCCCGCGCGGCCGGCACGGCGTTGCCGCGGTAGACGTAGCCACCGGTGACCGAGCAGTGGCCGCCGTTGTGGCTGTAGGCGACGAGCGGGAAGACGAGCCTTCCTGCCGGATTGACCCGCTGTCCCGATGTGTAGCGCGAGCGGCCCTCCCAGACGTGCCAGCCGTAGTTGTTGAGGCCGCGCTGCTGCGCGGGCGTACGCACGTCGACCTCCTCCCATTCACCCTCGCCGACGTCGCCGATGTAGAGGTCGCGCGTCGCGCGGTCCCACGTGAACCGCCAGGGGTTACGGAGGCCGTAGCCGACGATCTGCCAGCGCGCGCCGGGCTTGTTCACGTTCAGGCGCATTAGCTTGCCGAGCCGCGAGCCGAGGTTCTGCGCGTGGTTGTGAGGGTCGCCGCCCCCGCCGCCGTCGCCCGTCCCCGCGTAGAGCCGGCCGTCGGGGCCGAACTGGAGCTGGCCGCCGTCGTGGTTCGAGAACTCGCGGTGAGGCACGCGCAACAGCGCCTTGCCCGTGGGCAGTGCGACCATCCCGTTGGAGCGGTATTCGAACACCCGCACGTCGCCGCTCCGGTCGTTGAAGTAGACGAAGAAGCGGTGGTTCTTCGCGTAGTTTGGGTGGAACGCCATCGAGAGCAGGCCCTGCTCGCCGCCGCTGCGCACGAGGCGGCGGATGTCGAGGAACGGCTGCGTGCGGATCCTGCCGTTCTGGATCACGAGGATCTGGCCGGGCTGCTCCACGACGTAGAGCTTCCCCGGCTCGCTACGGGTGGCCGTCACGTAGGTCGGCGAGTCGAGCCCGGACACGAACGGGCGCAGGCGCACCTGCTCCGTCTGCCGGGCGGCGCCCGAGCTGCCCTGTCCGCACGCTGCGCCCGGCAGCGCCACCGCGAGGAGCGCAAGGGTGACCCCGAAGAACCGCATCAGGCCTTCAGCAGCACCTTCCGCAGCTCGTCTTCCTTACCCGGCTGGAGGATCGCGAGCACCTGGTCGCCGGGTTTGAGCTCGGTCGCCCCGACGGCGATCTCCGACCGTCCGTTGCGCATGATCGAGATCAGCCGCGATCCCTCGGGCAGGTCGAGCCGCTCGACGCGTTTTCCGGCCGCGGGAGCGCCCTCGTCGATCTGGACCTCGACGATCTCGAGGTTCTCCTTGCGCAGCTCGAGCAGGTGGACGAGGTCGTGCTCCGGGACTTCGTGCTCGATCAGCGCCATCAGCCCGCGCGTCGCAGAGACCGTCGGCGAGATGCCGAGCAGGTCGAAGTGCGCCTGGTTGCGGGGATCGTTGACGCGGGCGATCACCTTCGAGACTCCGTACTTCTCCTGAGCCAGCTGCGAGATGATCAGATTGTCCTCGTCGTCCCCGGTGAGCGCGGCAACGACGTCCGGCGGCCGCGCGATTCCGGCGCGCTCGAGGACGTAGAGCTCTGTCGCGTCACCGAGCAGCACCTGGTGCTCGAACTCGTTTTCCAGCCGCTCGAAGCGGTCGCGCCGCTGCTCGATGAGCGTCACCTCGTGCTTGCCGTCAGCGAGCAGCACGCGCGCGAGGTTGGCGCCGATCTTGCCGCCTCCCGCGATGAGGA
>JBKPFI010000058.1:0-2317 GCA_046728775.1 Actinomycetota bacterium
AGCGGCCGCAGCAAGGTAAGGGCGAATCACGAGCCGAACAGCGTGATCACGAGTCCGAGGCCGATGCTAAGCGTGGTCGCGATGCCGCCGACGACGACCGCTTCCCGATGTTCGTACACGGGCCGAACCATCTGCCTAGGCAGCATCCAGGGCGGCGTCATGGCCACTGCGATGACGAGCAGCGAGAGACCGAGGGCAACTCCGAGCAGCAGTGCGAGTGAGTTAGATGAGGTCTTCGCCGCCGCCGGTACACCTGAGGTGGCCGGGGGACCGGACCGAGGGCCCTTCGAGACGACGGGAGTGGCCTTGGTCTTGTTCGACTTCGCGCGGGGCTGCTTCACGACGGTCTTGTGCTGCTCCTTCTTCACCGGTGGCTTTAGCGCGGGCGGCGGAGGCGGAGGCGGTGGAGGCGGAGGTGGAGGTGGCACGTATGTCTGCGCAGGCGGAGGCGGTGGAGGCGGCGCGTGCGTCTGCACCGGCGGCGGTGGAGGCGGGGGCGGCGGGGGCGGTGGTACGTAGCGCGACGTCACCGGCGGCGGGTCCGGCGAGGGAACCGTCGTCGTCGCAGTGACCGCCGCCATACCTCCGACGGCGTAGGACCCCGCGAAGCCGAGCAGCGCCAGGAACGCGAACGGAACGAGCCGAAAACGGCGGACGAGTCCCAACGACCTGGCGAGGCCAGATCGATACCTTCGATTCCCTTTCAGCTCCGGCCCCCCTCCCCCAAGCCGCTTGCCGCGATCTCACCGAAAGTAGCATGGATTTCGCGGGATAGGAATTCGGCCGCAAATGGGCCGCTCTGGCCGCTCAGGACTGGGACTCGGCCACCGCGGCGACGGTGCGGTCGATCTCCTCCTCGCCGTGAGCGGTTGAGAGGAACATCGCCTCGTTCTGGGAGGGCGCGAGGTAGACGCCGCGCTCGAGCAGGTGGCGGAACAGGGCCGCGTAGTCGTCGACGAAGAGCGTGGCCATCGCGCCTACGCGCTCGAAGCGGCCGAACGGTTTCAGCCCCGCCTCGAGGCGCGCGCCCTTGCGCTCGAGCTCTTCATACACCTCGGGAGTCAGCCGCCGCAGCACCGAGAGGCCCGCCGCGGTCGCGAGCGGGTTGCCGGAGAGCGTCCCCGCCTGGTAGACGTCGCCGGCCGGCGCCAGCCGCTCCATCAGCTCGGCTCGCCCGCCGAACGCGGCAAGGGGCAGGCCGCCGCCGACGATCTTGCCCAGGACGGTGAGATCGGGCAACACGCCGTACCGCTCCTGCGCGCCGCCGCGCGCGACGCGAAAGCCCGTGATCACCTCGTCGAAGACCAGCAGCGCGCCGCTCGCGTCGCAGAGCCGGCGCAGCCCTGGGAGGAAGCTCTCCGCTGGCGGGACGACGCCCATGTTCCCGGCGACCGGCTCGACGAACACGCAGGCGGCCCCTTCGATCGCTCGCTCGACCGCCTCGAGGTCGTTGAACGGCACGACGCGGCCCTCGGCGACGGCCTGGATGCCCAGCGTGCGGACGCCCGAGCCGGCCTCGGACAGAAACGGGTCGGCGTGCCCGTGGTAACAGCCGGCGAAGCGGACGAACGGCTCGCGGCCTGTCGCTGCGCGGGCCAGGCGGAGCGCCGTCATCGCCGCTTCGGTTCCGGACGAGACGAGGCGCACCATCTCGACTGACGGCACCGCGGCGACGATCTCCTCGGCGAGCTCGACCTCACGCTCGGTCGCGGTGCCGAACGTCGTACCCTCTCGCGCGGCGGCGACGACCGCCTCGATCGTCTCCGGTTCGGCGTGGCCGAAGATCAGCGGGCCCCACGAGAGCACCCAGTCGACGTAGCGGCGGCCTTCGACGTCCTCGAGGTAGGCGCCCTCCCCGCGCAGGGCGAAGAGCGGCTCCTCGAGGCCGACGGCTTTCATCGCCCGCACCGGCGAGTTGACGCCGCCCGGGATCACCGCCAGCGCCCGGGCGTACAGCTCAGCCGAGCTCACTCGTGCTCGTCGCGCAGGGCGAAGAGGTCGCGCAACGGCTCGGAGCCGGCCTCCCTTGCACGAACCGTCGGCGCGTGCAGGAGCTTGTTCACGATCTGGGAGGTCAGCGTCTCGACCGTTTCGCGCTCGCGCGGCGAGAGCTCGGCCAGCCGCGAGCCCGCACGCGCGAGCTCCACGGCCCGGATCTCCTCGGCGCGGCGGCGTAGATCGCGGATCGCACCGGCCGCGTCGCGAGACCGGCGCCACTCGGCGAAGCGCGCGGCCTCCTCGGCGACGATCGCCTCGGCTTGGCGCACGTCCTCCTCGCGGCCGACGAGCCCCTCGCCGAGCGCGTCGATGTCGAACA
>JBKPFI010000382.1:0-4931 GCA_046728775.1 Actinomycetota bacterium
GAGGACCGGGAGCAGCTCGAACAGGATCTCGCGACGCTTTAGGAAGTAAGCAGCGCTTCGAAGCGCTTTGCGTCCTCGAATGGCCCGATCAGGGCCAGGTTGACGCCGTTCGAGGCGATCACGTCCTGGGCGACGCGCTGGACGTCCTCGGCGGTGACGGCGTCGAGGCCGGCGAGGATCTCGTCCGGCTCGACAGCGGCGCCCTCGAGCACCTCGCGGCTGAGGCCGAACAGCGTCATACCCTGCGGGTTCTCGAGGCGCAGGACGAACCGGCCCTTGGCGAGCGCGCGCGCCTTCTCGAGCTCCTCGGCCGGGATCGGCTCGTCGGCGATCCGGCGGAACTCGGCCGCGATCGTCTCGACGGCCTCGTCCGCACGCGCGATGTCGACGCCGGCCTGCGAGTAGAGCGAGCCCGCGTCCGTGTAGCTCTGGTTGTGAGCAAAGACGTAGTAGGCCAGGCCGCGCCGCTCGCGTACCTCGGTGAAGAGGCGCGAGGACATCCCCGTCCCGAGCACCGTCGAGAGCAGCTGCAGCGCATAGCGGTCCGGGTGCACTAGCGGGTAGCTGCGGACGCCGAGGCAGAGGTGCGCCTGGTCGGACTCCTTGTGGTGGATGTGGACGCGGGCGCCGCCGTCCCCGTTCAGCTCCACGGCCGCCGGGGCACCGGTCCCCTGCGGCTCGAGGTCGCCGAGCAGCCGCTCGACGGTCGCCAGCGGGTCGCCGTCCAGCCGGCCGCCGAGGCCGACGACCATCCGCTCCGGCTTGTACCAGCGGTCGACGTAGCCGAGGAACGTGCCCCGCGTCGCGGCCCGCACCGTCTCCTTGCGGCCGATGATGTCCCAGCCGAGCGGCTGGTCGCCGTACAGCAGCTGGTCGTAGACGCCGCCGATGAAGTCGCGCGGCGTGTCGTAGTACATGTTCATCTCCTCGACGATCACGCCCTTCTCGCGCTCGATCTCCTCCTCCTCGAACTTCGAGTTGCGGAGCATGTCGACGAGGACGTCCAGCGCCCGGTCGCGGTAGTCGGCAGCGCACTTGACGTAGTAACCCGTGTACTCCTTGCTCGTGAAGGCGTTGAACTCGCCGCCGAGCGAGTCGACCTCCATGCCGATCTCGCGCGCGGTCGGCCGGCGCTCGGTGCCCTTGAAGAACATGTGCTCGGCAAAGTGCGCGATCCCGTTCGTGTCAGGGGTCTCGTAGCGCGAGCCGGCGGCGAGCATGATCATGCACGTGACCGACTGCACCTGCGGCATGTCGGCGGTGACGACCCGCAGGCCGTTGTCGAGCTGGTGTCGCTCGTAGACGTTGCTCATGCCGCGTTCCTCGCCTTCGGCTCGGTCGCGCGGAGGAAACCATGTGTCCCCCGCGAGCCCCCTTCTTCTTCCGAACACGCCACGGCTCCGCCGAGGATCTCCACGGGGGGAATCTCCCTGTTCCCCCCGACCCCCTCCACGCAGCATGTCATGCCGCCAGCCTATCTCGCCATTCGTCCGGAATACGCACGGTCTCGCGGGTCTCGTAGTCGTAGCCCACGCAGACGGTCCTGGCTTCAGCGACCACTCTGCCGCCCGCGCGGAGCTCGTGCTCCAGGTCGAAGCTCTTCGTGCCGAAGCGGCTCGCGCGGACGCCGACCTCGACCTCCTCGCCGTAGGCGAGCGGAGAGCGGAAGTCGATCTCGATCCGGGCGACGATGATGCCGAGGTGCTCGAGATCCGGCGCCGCGCCCAGGTGAAGCAGGAAGGCGACCCGCGCCGATTCGATGTACGTCAGGTAGACGGCGTTGTTCGCGTGTCCCATGACGTCGACGTCGCCGAATCGGACCGTCTCGCGGTGCACGAACGGAAAGCCCTCCACGGGCTGGATGCTATCCCGGCGGCCGGTCCTGGAGGCGGCGGACGAATCGGACCGCTTGCCAGCGCTCGTCGATCGCGCAGCTCTTGTTGTCGACGAGCCCGTTCCCGAGGCCGATCCGCTGCACCGCGTCGAAATCCAGATCGGTCTCGATCTTCGCCGAGCGCTTCGGCCAGGCGATCCAGAGGCCGTCGGCGGGATCGAGCGTGTCGCGCAGGCCGGCGAACCGCCGGTCGAGGTCCGCGAGGCTCGTCGTGAAGTAGACGACGACTCCCGCTCCGGGCTTCGCGCCGAGTTTGCCGGAGAGCGGGGTCGCGGAGTAGTCCTTGTCCGGCATGGCACGACGTTAGCTCGGCGCGATGAGCGATGCTCTCCTGGTGGCGGGCGATGAGATGCGGAAGGCCGTGTGGTCGCAGCCGGAGTGGCTGGCCGCGGTGCCGGCGGACAGGCTCCTCCCGGAGGGCCGCGTCCTCTACACCGGCTGCGGGACCTCGTTCCACGCGGCGCAGACCGGAGGGTGGGCGATGCAAGCACTGGAGGTCGTCCTGGAGCCGGAGCGGGGCGCCGACCTCCTGGTCGCCGTGAGCCACGAGGGGGACACGCCCCTGACGCTGGAGGCCGCGCGAGCCTTTCCGGGGCCGGTCTGGCTCGTCACCGGCAGGGCCGAGAGCGCGCTGGCGGAGCTCGCCGAGGAGGTCGTCGTCGCGACACCCGAGGTCGAGCGCAGCATGTGCCACACCGCCAGCTACACCTGTGCAGTGGCTGCGCTCGCGGCGCTGCGAGGGGAGGACGTGAGCGGCCTACCAGGCGCCGTCGCAGACTCGCTCGGGCAGCGTGAGCCGGTGAGCGGTCACGAGCGCTTCCTGGTCGCGGGCGCGGGGCGGGACTGGCCGACGGCCCAGGAGGCCGCGCTGAAGCTGCGCGAGGGCGTGTTCGTCGCGGCGGAGGCCCATCAGACGGAGCAGCTTCTCCATGGTCATCTCGCCGCGGTGGACGAGTCGGTTCGCGCGTACGTGCTCGAGGGCGAAGGGCGCGCGGCAGAACGCGCGGCCGGCGCCGTCCGCGCACTGCGGGAGCTGGGTTGCGAGACGACGCTCGTACCGAGCGTGCACCCCGTCGTCGACATCGTGCGGTTCCAGCTCCTGACCCTCGACCTCGCCGAGGCAAGAGGCGTAGACCCCGATCTGATCCGCAGAGACGACGAGCGCTGGGCGCGAGCCCGCGCCGCCTACGACTGACGAGCCCGGCCGCCGCCGAGGTCATTCCCCCCGGGGGGACCCCCTCGGTTGTTCCCCCGAGAACAAGGCTAGCGCCGAAAGGCGCACGCGTGTGTGGCACGTGCGTCAGGAAACCGCGTCTAATTCTCCCGCCAGGCGCGGAGCAGCTCCGACTCGCGCTCGGGCGCCATCCCCGCCGCGCCGGTGGCCCCGCTCGTCACGAGTGACGCCCCGCTTTGCCGGGCCCAGGCGAGCGTGTCCCGCACCGTCTCCTCGACCGGCCTGAACCGCAGGCCCGCGGCGAGGGCCTGCGAGTTGTCCGCCTGCTCGAACCACTCGAACTCCCGTGACACCCAGAGCGGGAGCTCCATCCAGACGCCCACTTCGTGTTCGAGCAGGAACGGCTCCTCCACCCACACGATCTCCGCACCGGCCCCTCCAGCCCGGTTGCAGGCCCCGAGCAGCTCGCCCATCGACAGCGGCCTCTCCGGCCCGGTTGCATTGAACGTCCCGCTCGTTCGGTCCTCTCCGAGTCGCACGAGCCACTCGCCGAGGTCGCGTACGTCGACGAACTGGACCACCCTGCCCGGGCGATCGGGCGCGAGCACTTCGCCTCCGCCCGCCACGCGCAACGGCCAGTAGGTGAATCGGCCGGTCGGATCGTGCGGCCCGACGATCAGACCGGCACGCACGTTCGCATGTGCGCCCGGATAGGTGCGGGCAACCACGTGCTCGCATAGGGCCTTGAGGCCGCCGTAGGCCTCCGCGCTCCCGAGGTAGTCCTCACGCTCCGGATCCTCGAGCTCGACCAGCGGTCCGGTCTCGTCGAAGCCCGGCTCCTGCGGCTCGGAGTAGACCGAGATCGACGACACGAAGACGTAGTGGCCGACCGCGTCCCGCAGCAACTCTGCCGATGCCCGCACGACGCGCGGCACGAATCCCGAGGGGTCGATCACGGCATCCCATTCGCGACCCTCGAGTGCGGATAGGTCGCCGTCCCTGTCGCCCCACAGCTTCTCGGCCTCGGGGAAGAGCTCGGGGTTGGTACGCCCGCGGTTGAAGAGTGTCACCTCGTGCCCGCGGGCCAGTGCGGCCTCCGCCGCGGCGCGCCCGAGGAACTTCGTCCCCCCGAGGATCAGGAGCCTCAAAGCGCCCGGAGCTCCTCGAGCAGGCGGTCGACCTCGTCCTCGGTGTTGTAGTGGACGAGGCCGATTCGGAGCCCGCCCTCCGGCAGCCCGAGCCGGCGCATCACCTCGACGGCGTAGTAGTCGCCGTGCCAAGCGGCGAAGCCGCGCTCGGCGAGCCGCGAGGCGGCCTCCAGCGGGGTCAGGCCCGCCGACGTGATCAGGAAGGTCGGCACCCGACCCTCCATCGATCGCAGGCCGTAGAGCCGCCAGCTCTCCGGCAGGCCGTCGAGGAAGCGCGCGCCGAGCTCCCGCTCGTAGGCGACGATCGCGTCATAGCCGACCGAATCGAGGTACCGCACGGCGGCGACGAAGCCGGCCAGGAGCTCGTGCGCGAGTGTGCCGGTCTCGTACCGGAGACCGCCGGGCGACTCCGCCGCCGGCCGAACGGTGTACGGCCGCCAGCGCTCGAGCAGCTCGTCGCGCGCGAACGCCAGCCCGAGGTGCGGCCCGAAGAACTTGTACGGCGAGCAGAGGAGGACGTCGATCCCGGCGGAGGCGACGTCGATTGGGCCGTGCGGCGCATAGTGGACGGCGTCCACCCAGGCAAGCGCGCCGGCCTCGTGGGCCAGCTCGGCAACGTGAGAAGCGTAAACGATCGTGCCGACCGCGTTCGAGGCCCACGGAAACTCAACGACTCGCGTCCGCTCGGAGAGCAGCCCAGCGAGCTGATCGAGGT
>JBKPFI010000250.1:0-8360 GCA_046728775.1 Actinomycetota bacterium
CCGCTCGTCGAGCGGGCGCGCGAGGAGACCGGCTGCGTCGTCACCCACGGCTTCGGCCCGCGCTACCTGCATTCGACCGGACAGCTGCACAAGGGCGGGCCGAACACGGGCCTCTTCGTCCAGGTCGTGGACGACCCCGGCGAGGAGCTGCCGATCGCGGGGCGCAAGTTCGGCTTCCGGCGGCTGATCCGGGCGCAGGCCGCGGGCGATCTCGCCTCGCTCGAGGAGCGCGGGCGGCGCATAGTTCGCGTGAGACTGGAGGACCTCTAGTGCAGCTGGGAATGGTCGGGCTCGGCCGCATGGGCGGGAACATGACGAAGCGGCTGGAGGCGTCGGGCCATGAGCTGAAGACCTTCGATCGACACGCCGAGTCGACCGCCCCTTCGCTGGAGGAGCTGGCAGGGCAGCTCGACCCGCCGCGGTCCGTCTGGCTTATGGTGCCCGCGGCCGCCGTGGACGCGGTCGTCTCGGAGCTCGCTCCGCACCTCGCCGAGGGCGACACGATCGTCGACGGCGGCAACTCGTACTACGTGGACGACCTGCGTCGGCAGCAGGAGCTGCGCGGGCGGGGGATCCACTTCGTCGACGTCGGCGTCAGCGGCGGCGTGTGGGGCCTCCACCGCGGCTACTGCCTGATGGTCGGCGGCGACGACGAGGCGGTCGCGCGCCTGGAGCCCGTCTTCGAAGCGCTGGCGCCGGGCGTCGAGGCGGTGGAGCGGACGCCCGGCCGTGACGGCGAGCCGGCTCCGGAGGAGCAGGGCTGGCTCCACTGCGGCCCGTCCGGCGCGGGGCACTTCGTCAAGATGGTCCACAACGGGATCGAGTACGGGCTCATGCAGGCCTACGCCGAAGGCCTGAACGTCCTCAAGCACGCCAACGTCGGCCTGCACGAGCAGGAGACCGACGCCGAGACGACGCCGCTCCGCGACCCGGACTACTACAGCTACGAGCTCGACCTCGCCGCCGTGACGGAGCTGTGGCGCCGCGGCTCGGTGATCGCGTCGTGGCTGCTCGACCTGACGGCGCAGGCGCTGCACGAGTCGCCGATGCTCGACGAGTACGCAGGCCGGGTGAGCGACTCCGGCGAAGGCCGCTGGACGCTCCGCGCGGCGGTCGACGAGGGCGTGCCGGTGCCGGTTCTGTCGGCCTCGCTGTTCGATCGCTTCTCCTCGCGCGGCGAGGCGGACTTCGGCAACCGCGTCCTGTCCGCGATGCGCAAGGCCTTCGGCGGCCACCTGGAGAAAAGCGGGTGACCGAGACGCAGACGCAGCGGCAGCAGGAGAACCCGCTGCTCGAAGGGCTCCGGCTGCAGCGGACGCCCGAGCCGTGCGCGCTCGTGATCTTCGGCGCCTCCGGCGATCTCACGCGGAGAAAGCTCTTCCCGGCCCTGTACTCGCTCGCGCTGCGGCGCCTTCTGCCGGAGAAGTTCGGCGTCGTAGGCGTCGCGCGCTCGGAAGAGAGCGACGACGAGTTCCGCGAGCGGATGAAGCACGCGGTGCAGGAGTTCGGGCGCGATGAGTTCCGCAATGAGACCTGGGAGTGGCTGGCGGGCGGGATGCGCTACGTGCCGACGGACTTCGCCGACGAGCCCGGAGAGGACCGCGTTGTCGAGGCGCTGAACGAGCTCGACAGGGAGCGGGGCACCGCCGGCAACCGCGTCTACTACCTCGCTGTCCCGCCTGCCGCGATCGCCATGCTCGTGCACGCGATCGGCAAGCGCCGCTCGACCGACGGCTGGACGCGCCTGATCATCGAGAAGCCCTTCGGTCACGACCTCGCCTCCGCGCGGGAGCTCAACGGGCAGGTCCTCGAGCACTTCGAGGAGCGCGAGGTCTTCCGCATCGACCACTACCTCGGCAAAGAGACGGTTCAGAACCTGCTCGCGCTGCGCTTCGCGAACGGCATCTTCGAGCCCGTCTGGAACCGTCAGTTCGTCGACCACGTGCAGATCACCGTCGCCGAGTCGATCGGCATCGAGGGCCGCGCCGCCTTCTACGAGGAGGCCGGCGCGATCCGGGACGTCTTCCAGAACCACATGCTGCAGCTCGTCGCACTGACGGCGATGGAGCCGCCGATCGACTTCACCGCCGACTCGGTGCGCAACGAGAAAGTCAAGGTGCTCCGGGCGCTGCACACGCCGGGCCCGAAGCACGTCGTCCGCGGCCAGTACGGGCGCGGCTTCATCGAGGGCGAGGAGGTGCCCGGCTACCGCGAGGAGGAGGGCGTGGGGCCGGACTCGATGACGGAGACCTACGTCGCCGCGAAGCTCTTCGTCGACAACTGGCGCTGGGCCGACACGCCGTTCTACGTTCGCTCGGGCAAGCGGCTCGCGCGCCGCGAGACGACGATCGCGATCGAGTTCAAGCGTGCGCCGCATCCACCCTTCGAGGTCACGGAAGACGACGGGCTGCGACCGAACGTGCTCGTCTGCCACATCCAGCCGGACGAGGGCGTCTCGCTCGAGTTCGCGGCAAAGGTGCCGGGGCAGGGGATGACGCTGCGGACGGTGCACATGGACTTCCTCTACGGCGGCGCCTTCCGGATGGGGATCCCCGAGGCCTACGAGCGGCTGCTGCTGGACTGCCTCCTCGGCGACGCGAAGATGTTCACGCGCTCCGACGAGGTTGAGGAGCAGTGGTCGCTGGTCGACGCGATCGCGGCGTTCTGGAAGCGCGACCGGCCCTCGTTCCCGAACTACGCGGCGGGCACCTGGGGCCCGCTGGCGGCCGACGAGCTGTTGCGCCGGGACGGTCGGACGTGGCGACGGCGCTAGGCTCGGTTTCGGACATCGACCGCGAGCTTGCGCGGCTGCGGATCGACCCGGAGAGCAACGAGCCGTTCCAGCGGACGAGCGTGATGACCCACATCGCGTGGGTGCCGGGCGAGTGGGTCGAGGCCGCCGAGGACGTGCTTGCGGGGCTAGCGGAGCGCCACCCCTCGCGCACGATCGTCCTTGTCCCCGATCCCGAGGCCGGCGACGCGCTCGACGCGAGCGTCCAGGTCGAATGCTTCCCATCCGGCCCGGGCCACCAGGTCTGCACCGAGACGATCCGGCTGCGCGTGTGTGGGGCGCGCGCCGGGGTGCCGGCCAGCATCGTCCAGCCTCTGCTGCTGCCCGACCTGCCGGTCTTCCTGCGCTGGCGGGGGTTGCCGCCCTTTGGCGAGCGTCCGTTCGAGGAGCTCGTGGACGTCGTCGACCGGCTGATCGTCGACAGCACCGAATGGCCAGGGCTACCGAAGCCGTACGAGCGCTTCGTGGACGTCTTCGACCGGGTGGTCGTCTCCGACATCGCGTGGGCCCGGACGAGTCGCTGGCGCCCGCAGCTCGCGTCGCTCTGGCCGGGCATCGCCGAGGTGCGGCGCATCAAGGTGACGGGCACCGAGGCGCAGGCCTGTCTGCTAGTCGGATGGCTGCGGTCGCGGCTCGGCCGTCGCGTGGAGCTCGAGCACGAGCCGTCCGACCGGCTCGTCGGCGTCGAGGTCGACGGCGAGCCCGCTCCCTTCCCACCGGGCGATCCGCCCGACCCGGCCGACCTCCTCAGCGACGAGCTCGACCGCTTCAGCCGCGACCGGATCTACGAGGAGGCCGTGCGCGCCGCATGATGTGACGTGATGGGCGGCCGGCGACGTATACGCGCCGTGACAACGGAATTCGCAGAGGTGGCCGAGCGCCACCTCGACGACGTTCATGCCTATCTCGTGTACCTGACCGGAGACAGAGCCACCGCCGAGGAGCTCGCGGCCGAGACCTTCGCTCGGGCGCTTGAGCGCTGGCATCGCTTCGACCCTCGCCGCGCCGGTGCGCGGACGTGGTTGTGCCAGCTCGCGCGCTCGACGGCGCTCGACCACTTCCGGGCCGAGCAGCGGAGGCGGCGGCGGGAGGGCCGGTACGCCGTCTCCGTCTCCGACAGCACAGAGCAGGTCTTCGGCGAGGGCCTGAGCCCGCCGCTGGAGGCTGCTCTGACGCGGCTCTCGGCTGCCGAGCGCGAGGTGGTCGCGCTGCGCATCGTGCTCGAGCTCGACGGAGAGGCGGCGGGACGCGTACTCGGAATCAGCGCGACGGCGTGCTCGACTCGCCTGAGCCGCGCCCTGCAGAAGCTGGAGAAGGAGGTGAGCGCTGGTGTCGCCGCTTGAGCTTGTGGATGATCGGTTCGGGAAGCTCACCGCGGAGCTGCGCGCGTCGCGGCCTGTCCCGTCGGCGGCGCTGCGGGAGCGAGTCGCGGAGTTGGGCCGGCTCGAGCGGGAGGCACCGCGGTGGAGCTTCCACCTTCCGAGCCGCCGCATCGTGCTCGGCCTCGCCGCAGCGGCCGTGCTGGCCTCGTTCCTCGCCGCGGGAGTGTTGGGGCTGACGCGAAGCGGCGGCCGGCAGTCGAACCTCGGGGCTCAGCAGCCGGAGAGGACGAAGGCCGGCGCTGTCCAGGAAGCCCCCGCAAGTGACGAGCGCCTCTTCAGGGCGCAGGCCCCAACTGCAGCCGCTATCCCGTTCCGGGCTGTGGTCCCCCCGAGCGCTGCGCGCCTTCAGCGCTACGAAGCAGTCCTGCGGTTGCGGGTGAAGGGGCTGCAAGGCCTTTCCGACGCGACGAAGCGAGCCATGACCCTGACCCGCACGCTTGGCGGCTACGTCGCTTCAGTGCGGTACGCGACCCGCGGCGGACAACGTGGCGGCGCGACGCTCGTTCTCCGTGTGCCGGTCTCGAAGGTGCAGACCGCGCTCGCGGACTTGACGAGCCTCGGAACGATCCTTCGTCAGCAGACGGGCATTCTGGACGTCACTCGGCGGGCCGACAGGGAGTCGAGGCAGATCGCGAAGCTCGAGCGTCAGCTCGAGACGGCCTCGCCGTCGCAAGCTGCCGCGCTGAAGCTCAGGCTCAAGGCCCTTCGCGCCAGGCACGCGAGACTTCTACGGAGCGCGCAGCTTGCGCGGATCACGCTGTCGCTGACAACCCCTGCCCCGGAGGCGGCCGCGGCGCCGAGTCGTTTCGACCGGACCCTCGATGACGCAGGCGCGGTTCTCGTGCGGGAGCTCGAGATCCTGCTGTACGCCGTCGTGGTCGCCGGCCCGCTCCTGCTTCTCGGCGCCGCAGCAATCGCAGCCGCCCGAGCGCAGCGGCGGCGGTCGGACAGGCGCGTGCTGGAACGGGCCTAGGCGCGCCGGCACGTCAAGTAACAGACTGTTACAAGGGCCCTCCGGCCCGGCGGAGCGTTCTCGACCGCGCAACCATCAGCCGCAGCGCCCGTTCGAACCCATCAAGTAACAGACTGTTACTTAGTTGGAAAGGCGCCGCCGCTGCGGCTCGGGGCGGAACGTCTTGCTCGGAGCGCGCCTAGAAGGCGATCCAGCCGGGGAGCCTGCCGTGCGGGCCGACGGCTGCGTAGCCGAGCTGGTAGCGGACGCCGTCGAGGTGGCCGCTGGTCACGATCAGCATCACGTGCCGCCGCTCGGCGGCGTTGCGGAACGTCGTCGCGAGCAGGAAGCCCTTCCCGGGCCGGAGGCGCTTGCCCACCACGCGGCGGCCCTTCGGTCCGCCGACGACCAGGGTGACGGTCGGGCGCGGGCCGTCGCCGTACGGCACGGCCACCACCACGCCGCGCGAGCTTCGCGGCACCTGCACGGGCACGTAGTGCGTCGAGAGCCCGTAGACGCCGTAGACCGGGGTCACGCGGGCCTTCGTCGAAGCGCTCAGCCGGAACGCCGACCCAGGGCCGAGCCCGCGACGGTAGAGGCCGAGCGAGAACCTGGAGAAGACTTCGTCGAGCGAGCCGGCGTGGCTTGCCCGCAACGCGCGGTCGAGCTGCGACACGCCGATGCGCGTCGACTTCCCGCGCCGGTCGTCGCTCTCGAGCTCCGCGAAGTAGCGCGGCAGCACGCCGCGGTTGAGGCCGGAGAGGTAGAGCCACCACCAGGCTCCGCCGTAGCAGTGCGCGCAGCTCAGCCGCTCGTCGTAGAGCGGCAGCCACGGCGTTCCGAGCCACGCGTCGAGGTAATCGGCCGCGACCAAGTCCTTGACGTGCGGGTAGACGAGCATCGACAGCGCCACCGCGCTCCCCTCCGCCGCCCAGCGCGGCAGGTTGCCGCTGACGACGTACGAGAACTGGATCACGTGCGCCAGCTCGTGCGCGACGGTCGCTCGCAGGCTGCCGAGCGCCTCGGGCTCACTTGGATCGAGCCGCGGCGAGACGAGCACGAAGGTGCCGCCTTCCGCCACGTTCTCGGCGAACGTCAGGCCGAACGTGCCCGCCGGGAGCGCGTCGATGTAGACGTCAGGCTTCGGGCTCGGCCCTGCGGTGTCGGGCATTGGTGACTTGAAGCCGTAGCGCTGGTAGTACGCCAGCGCGGTGTCGGCGGCTCGACTGACCTGCTCGACGTAGTCCGGGAGGCCGCTTCCGTCGTCGTCGTTGAGCGGCGGGGCAGCGACCCCCGTCGTGACGTAGTGGACGACGGCCCGGGCGCCGACGTACGGGGCCGCCTCGGGCGTCGCGTAGGCGTAGGCGCCGCCGGTCGTGGGCCGCGCGACGATCGAGCCGGCGGCAAACGCCGAAGGGGCTCCCGCGGCGCAGGCAAAGCCTGCCGCGAGCGCGAACGCGAGGAGAAGCCGGCCGCCGGACATGCGCTGAAGTTGTCGGCAGCGTGCGGCGCGCCGGGCGTCCCTCGAACGAGGGACGTCAGTGCTTTTCCAGGGTGCGCTGGAGTGCCGCCGCAGCCCCGAGCACGAGCGCGTCCTGTCCCGCTGGGGCGGCGAGCTGGACGGAGGCCGGCAGGCCCTCCTCCGCAGGCCCGCAGGGAAGCGCCACGGCGGGCCACCCGAGGGCGTTGAACGGAAACGTGAGCCGGGTCAGCTGGCCTCGCAGCGCCAGCTCGTCCGCCGGCGCGGGCGGTGCGACGCAGACGAGCGTCGGCGTCAGCACGAGGTCGACGGCCGCTGCGGCCTCGGCGACCTGCTCCCGGTAGCGCTCTCGCCGCTCCGCAGCGCGCTCGTACTCCGCGTCGGTGACCGCGAGGCAGCGCTCGATCTTCGGCCGCACCGTCGCACCGTACGAGTCGGCGTGCTCGACGAAGAGCTCCCGGTGCACGTCGGCGACCTCGCGCTCGAAGCTCGGATAGACGCCCTCCGGGCGCGGCAGCTCGAGCACGCGGCGCCGCGGGAAGCGCTCCGCCGCCGCTTCGACCCGCGTCCGCACGAGAGGGTCGGCGAGCTCCGTCCAGGCGATGCCGACATCGACGTCCTCCGGCTCAACGTGCCGAGGCGCAAAGCGGGGCACAAGCGCCTGCATCATCCGCTCGCAGCCGGCGACGTCGCGCGCCATCGGCCCCACGTGGTCGTAGCTCGGCGCGAGCGGGAAGCAGCCGTCGAGCGGCACGAGCCCCCAGGTGGGCTTGAAGCCGACGACGCCGCAGCAGGCGGCTGGGATGCGGATGGAGCCGCCGGAGTCGCTGCCCAGAGCGGCCTCGGCCAGGCCGGCTGCGAGCGCCGCCGCGGAGCCGCCGCTCGAGCCTCCAGCAAGGCGTCCGCGACGCAAGGGGTTCGGGACGGTGCCGAAGTGCTCGTTCTCCGACGTCGTCCCGAAGGCGAACTCGTGAAGGTTCGTCTTGCCGACGTTCGCGTGGCCGGCCGCCTCGAGCCGCCGCACGGCCTCCGCGGTCTCCGGGGGCACGTGCGACGCGAACAGGATGGAGCCGTACGTCGTGACGAGCCCTGCCGTGTCGAAGTGATCTTTGACCGCGAGTCGGATCCCCTCGCCGGGCTCCTCTGGGCGGGCGAGGAAGATCCCGTCGAGCTCGTTCAGAAGACGGCGAGGTAGATGAACGCGACCGCGACCGTCAGCCCGAACAGGGTGACGAACAGCCCGAACAGCGCCAGGCCGAGGTTCAAGTTGCCGCGTTCGAGGTCGGAGTCGTGCTCCGTCATCCGAGCAGCGGGTCGATCGCAAGCGCCACGAACAGCAGCGCGAGGTAGAGCAGCGAGTAGCGGAAGAGCGCGCCCGCGCGGGCGGTCGTGGTCTCCCGCCGCAGCCGCCACGCGAGGCGCAGGAAGAGCGCACCGAGCAGTAGCGCCGCCGCGAGGTAGGGGACGCCTGCCGTGCGCCAGGCGAACGGCAACAGCGTCACGCCGACGAGCACGAGCGAGTACCAGACGATCTGCCGCGCAGTCTCGTCGTCGCCGCGCACGACCGGGAGCATCGGCACCCGCGCCGCCTCGTAGTCGCGCTTGATCACGAGTGCCAGCGCCCAGAAGTGCGGCGGCGTCCAGAAGAAGACGATCAGGAACAGGAACAGCGCGGGCAGCGTCAGGTTGCCGGTCGCGGCGGCCCAGCCGACGAGCGGCGGCACCGCGCCCGCGGCGCCGCCGATGACGATGTTC
>JBKPFI010000358.1:0-9006 GCA_046728775.1 Actinomycetota bacterium
GCCTTGACTCTGATGCGAGAGGTGCGACAATCGGGCTCGGGCCTGGACTCAGCGCGGTAGCCCGAGAGCACTGAGGCTCCTCTCCCCGACTGGCGCGCGGATGGAGGGTAGGTGGCAACGAGCAGCGGGCAGGACCGGATAGCAGCGAGTGATGTGGCGCAGATCGCAGCGCCGATTACCGCAGTCATCGCAATTTTCACAAGCCTTGCGGTCACGGGGGTCTTAGGGCAGGCACAACGCAACCATGGCGACTCGCTTGCCAAGGCATTCGGGTTTGTCATCGGCGGGGCAGCGGTCTGGTTTATCGCCTTTCTATTGCCCACTGCGCCAGAGAGCGCTGAAAAGGCGCCAAAAGGGTGGTTCCTCACCAGATGGGTTTGGGAAAGCCCGAGCTTCGTTGCGAGGACACTCCAATGGATCCGAAAGCGTGCTGACCTGCTACTAAAGATGCTCGCTGTTCTCTCGTTGGTTATAGGCATCCTTTGGGGAATCAGCGCGCTTATCGATACTCAGCAGGATTTTGAGCGGCCGGCGATTTCGGCCTCCTTCAAGAAAGCCTCATCCGTGCTCAACGCCACGGTTACCGACAGAGGACTTGCTTCGGGCCGTCGCCTAGCGGTACTCGTCCAGGTGCTGAAGAAGAAGCATGGAAGGCTGGTCCCGGATTCAGACTCACTCTACTTCGCCTTGCTCGGACCGGACGAAGATGGCAAAGTCAACCATTCCGTCAGCGTCTACGTGCCGCCGGACGCAGATCTCGTCCGCGTGAAAGCATGGACTGGGGAAACCGATAGCGGCTGTACTTCGTTCGAAGAGACTGTGGACACGATTACAACCAACCTACGGCCGGGAGAGCAAGCTGGTTGCCTGGTTCTGCGGTTGCCGACGCGAGGCAACTAACGCCCAAACAGAAAGGGCTAGCCCGCAGCAGCCTTAGGCTTCCGGCGTGGAAGCCGGAGCAGGACGAACCCGCGACGACAGGTGAATCGGTGGCGAGCTAGCCCGCCTCCCGTCGCTCGATCGAACGGGCGTGAGTGAGAGCGCGAAGGCCGACGAAGAATCGCCGTCCTTCAACTGGCGGGCGATGACCTGTGCGCGGCCAAGGGCGACGCGCGCAGCCTGCCACGCTGCCGTAGCTGCGACAGCCGTGAAGAGCGCGCTTAGAGAGGCGACACTCAGAGCGGCAGGATTCATCGTCGAAGTACGCTACGCCCTCCCACGGACGGCCTAAGGGTTTCGGACTCTCGCGCTACCTCGTCGAATAGCCTGATGGGCCGATCGAAGCGTGCTCGTCCGACTGCAGCGCCGCCTCATCTACCTTCCCTCCCTGGCGCGGGTGCCGCGGGCGGAGGCGGTGGTCGCCAGCGCACGGGAGGTGACGCTGCGAACCGTCGACGGCTTGGCGCTGGGCGCGTGGCTGGTCGAGGCCGGCGCGCCTGACCGTGGCGTGGCGGTGCTGGTCGCAAATAGAAACGCCGGCAACCGGTCGCTGCGAGCGCCGTTGGCGCGCGCACTGGCGAGCGCGGGTCTGGCAGTGTTGCTATTCGACTACCGCGGCTACGGTGGCAACCCCGGGCGACCGAGCGAGCAGGGGCTCGCCCGCGATGTTCGCGCCGCCCACCGGTTTCTGATCGAAGACGCCGGGGTAGCGCCGGGGCGCCTCCTGTACTACGGCGAGAGCCTTGGCTCGGCGGTGGTGGCCGAGCTCGCGACCGAGCGCCCGCCGGCCGGACTCGTGCTTCGCTCGCCGTTCGTCGACCTCGCCTCGCTGGGCCGGATCCACTATCCCTTCCTCCCCGTCAGAACGCTGCTTCGCGACCGCTACCCGCTCGCCGACCATCTCGCGGGCGTGAAGGTGCCGACGACGGTCGTGTACGGCTCCCGCGACTCGATCGTGCCGCCCGAGCAGAGCCGCGCGGTCGCCGCAGCGGCTGCCGGCGAGACGCGTGCCGTGGAGATTGCGGGCGCCGACCACAACGACCTCGTCCTGCTCGAGGGGGAGAAGCTGATCGAGTCGGTCGTCGAGCTTGCCGAGCGGGTCTACGTTCCCCGCCGAACCAGCTGCAGCATTTCCCTGAAAAACCACAGTTTCGGGGGCCCGCGGGAAGGGGCCGGCATCGCCTTATCGGATTCTGCAAGCCGGCGTCGTGATGGTGGGCGAAGGTCATGCCCGTCGCGGCAGCACTTCTCGCGTGTGCAGAGATGGCCGTGCCCGGAAGGGCAGTCCTTGTCCGCGGCATGTGACAACTTATTACATTGTAAGAGTCAATACCTTGACCGCTCGGCCGGGGGGTTGGGATGGGGGCCGTAACGAGGGGACTGATCTGCGTGACGGGGGCAACGGGCCAGGCGGGCCGGGCAGTGGTACGTGATCTGCTCGAGCACGGTCACGACGTCGTGGCGACCGACTTGGTCGCATCCAGGGAGGATCTGGAGGCGGGGATGCTCCGCGCGGACTTGACGGACTACGGGCAGGCACTCGGGGCGCTCGACGGTGCCGAGGCGGTAATTCACCTGGCGAATATTCCGGCGCCTGGTCTGTCCACTCCGGCCGTCACCTTCAATGCGAACGTGACGATGAACTTCAACGTCTTCCACGCTGCGGCCACGCTTCAGCTGCGGCGGGTGGTCTGGGCATCAAGCGAGACGATCCTCGGCCTCTACTTCGGCTTCGGCTCGAGCGAGATGCCGTTCATCGAAGCCGACGGACCGCCGCCGCGCTACGCGCCGGTGGACGAAGATCACGACCGGCTGACGACGACCACTTATGCGCTGTCGAAGCTCGCGAGCGAAACGATCGCTGGACAGATCGCGATGTGGTCCGGGATACCGTTCGTCGCGCTTCGCTTCTCCAACATCATGGACTCCGGCGACTACCAGGAGTTCCCTTCCTTCTGGCCCGATCCGCACGCGCGTAAGTGGAATCTGTGGGGCTACGTCGACGCTCGCGACGTCGCGATGGCCTGCCGTCTGGCGCTCGAGGCGCCGACAGATGCCGTCGCCGGCAGCCCGAGCTTCATCATCGCGGCGGCAGACACGGTCATGAACCGCTCGTCCTCCGCGCTTCTCGCCGAGGTCTTCCCCGGTGTCCCGCTGACTCGCGAGGTCGGAGAGTTCGGCTCGTTGCTCGCGAGTGATCGCGCCCGGCAGATGATTGGTTACGAGCCGCGGCATTCCTGGCGCGATCACGTACCAACATCCTGAGCGCTGCGATCGGCGTGTCGGGTACGCGAACGAAGCCTTACCATCACGGTGACCTGAAGGCCGCCCTGATCGACGGCGCTGTCGAACTGATCGTCGAACAAGGAGTTCGACGCTTTTCACTCGCAGAGCTGAGCCGGCGGCTTGGGGTGACCGTGGCTGCCCCGTACCGGCATTTCGCGAACCGGGACGAGCTGCTCGCTGCAGTCGCAGTTCGCGCCCTGCACGCGTTCGGGGAGGCGCTGGCAGCGCAGTCTTCGGAGGCCGATCCGCCGGAGCAGCGGCTGGCGGCGATGGCGGGCGGCTACGTCCGCTTCGCCGCGGGGCAACCCGCGCTGTTCGCCGTTGTCTTTCGCATCGGCCTCGACAAGAAGAGGCGCCACCCGGAGCTGCGCGAGGCGTACGAGGACGTCGAAGGGATGCTCGCTGCCTGTGTTGCCAAACTCTGTCCCGCTGACCCCGATGGCGCGGAGCAGCTGGCCGACGCCATCGAGGCCACGGCGCACGGCTACGCCGCGCTGCTCACCGACCAACCAGGAGCACTCGATCCCGCCGAGGTCGAGCGCGCGGCCGAAGAGGCCGCAAGGGCGACGCGCGCGTTGATCGAAGGCCGAGCAGCGCTCCGGGCACCTGGATGATCGGGCCGGCCGCAGCCCGCTGGTGGGCGAAAGCCATGCCCTCGATGGGGCCCGGAAGGCGTTCCATCGCCTCGATTCATGGCGCCCGGCCGGCGCTGGGCGAGATAAACCGCTACCCCGCGGCCCTTCAAGCATCAACGAGGCTAGGACAGACCACGAAGCACGGCTCAGCAGGAACCGTCTCGAAATCGAGCGTCAGCATTGACGGCATGCCGCCGCGACCCAGGCGGCCGCTCACCTTTATGGTGCGGGGGCACGACCAAGCAAAGGGGGGATCACTAATGACTCACCGCTCGAACCGTGCCGTTTGGTTCCTGCTGGCGGTGGTGTGCACGCTCGGGCTCGCGCTGGTGGGTGCCGGCGCGGCCGCAGCGTGGCGCGGCCACCATCAGCCGCACTCCCTGTGGGCGCTGTACTACGGCCAGCTTCGGCAGGCGAAGTACGTCGACCTCACACACACGATCACGCCGTCGATTCCCGTCTGGGCCGGATTCGGGCCGTCGCTGTTCGCGCCGGCGAAGAACCCGACCACGGGCGTGCCGTATACCTACGCGGCGGACGGTTTCGAGGCGACCGCCTACCAGCTGCAGACGGATCAGCTCGGCACGCAGCTCGACCCGCCCGCGCACTGGGCGCCGGAGTACGCGGCGATCGACGAGCTACCGCCGACCTTCGCGGTCAGGCCTCTGGTGGTGATCTCGATCGTCGAGCAGGTCCGGCAGGACTTCAACGACCACCTGCAGGTCTCCGACATCTTGAAGTGGGAGCACCGGTACGGGCGCATTCCGGAGGGAAGCGTCGTGATGGTGCGCTCGGACTGGTCGAAGCGCTGGCCCGATCCGAACCTCGCGCTCCTGACTCGCTTTCCCGGCGTCTCGCTCGCGGCTCTGCAGTTCCTCCACCTGGAGCGGCACATCCTCTTCCACGGACACGAGCCGCTCGACACGGACTCGACGCCGACACTGGAGGGCGAGAGCTGGCTCATGCACCACGGCTTCGCGCAAGCGGAAGGCGTTGCGAACCTGGACAAGGTGCCGGCGACGGGATGCCTCGTCGAAATGGGCTTCCCGAAGTTCGGAGGCGGCTTGGGCGGCTACGCGCGCTTCGTCGCGATCTGCCCGAGGACCTGGCGCTACGGCGTCAGCGTCGGCGAGCTGCCCGAGGCGCCGCTGCAGCGCTTCGACAGCCTCCTTCACTGGGATCCCGTGCTCGGGATGCGGGTTCGCTGACTTGCCGGAGGACGGGCCGGCCGGCCGCCGCGCCGGTCCGTCCTCCTCCGAGGGTGTGGAGGCGATCCGACTCCCCGCCGCGCGTCCCAGCCCGCCGGACTCGTGTTCGACCAGGCAGACAAGCGGATAGCCGTGACCAACGGAGGCGCTTCACCGTGCCCTCGGCCCGTTTTGTGGGTTAACCCTGCGAGGGGCACGGAAAGGCCCGGACGGGGCGCGGGTCGCGGTCCCCCACCGACTTTCCCCTGCTTCGGGGTCACTCACGCTTTAGGACGATTGATTTGATGAGTTCGCACTTCGCGATGTGACCTTGCCTTAAACGGCAGTTGACGATGAAGGCCGTCGATTCCGTCGCCCGGAGCGTTAGAAGTTTCTCGCCGCGATCGACCACGACGCTCTCTGAGTCGAAGAGCTGCGTCTGATGGTCGCAGCCTGTTCGATTGCAAACGATCATTGGCAGACCCGTGTCGAGCGTCCGCGCCTCCCACTCGCCTTTCGGCCCCCATTTGCCCGGCCACCAGGCCGCTGCTGAGACGAGCAACTGCGCACCGGAGTCGCGCAGGCGTAGCGCCGGCAGAGCCTTGTAGGCGTCGGCGCAGACTAGGAGTGCGATCTTGATGCCGTCGACCGGGATCGGGCGACCGGGCTCGCCCGCGCTCGCCCAGTCTTCGCTGCCGGGCGTCGGTCGGAGCTTCCGCTGCCGTCCAAGGACCTGGCCGTGGCGGCCGATGACGAAGAGGCTGTTGAACAGTTTCCCGGTCACGGCCTCGCGTTCTGGATGGCTGACGAAACTGGCGACCCCCAGGTCGAAACTCAGACTGGCGAGCCGGCGCATCCAGCTATCAGGCTGCTCGGCGATCCAGGTGGTTCCGATCAGCGGCTCAAAGCGATAGCCAGGCACGACAAGCTCACCCGAGAGCACCCAGTCGGCGCCTGAGTCGGCGGCCACCCGCGTGCCGTACTCAATTAGCGAACGGTTGCGGTCTAACGCGCCGAGCTCGGGCGCGAGATGCAGGAGTGCCACTGTCAGCGACCGGTCGCTCAAGCTGGTAGTCGCGGTTGGCCCGAGCGTCGCCGCTTCTCGATGATCAGCGGGCGACGTCATCGAGGATCGCCGGGGCAGGGGTTGTTGGGGTGGCGAGCTCGACGTAGGGGAGTCCGGGATCCTCGACCAGGTCGGGGTGGATGAGGAAGGCGAGTTGGGCGATCCCGTCGGCGAGTCGCGGTGCTGGTCGCGCGTAGTAGGAGTTTGAGTCGACGGCAACTGCGCGGCACGCAAGTGGCGGCAGTGTCGCCCCGTGGGCGGCACGCGTATGGTCGAAGCCGCAGGGCGCGAGGACGACGAGTTCGGGCCGGGCCTCGCGCACCGTCTCCCATGAGGTTGGGTAGGAAGGGGCCCCCGCCTGGCCGAGAACGTCGCGGCCGCCCGCGATCGCCACCATCTCAGGGATCCAGTGGCCGGCGGCGTAGGGTGGGTCGAGCCACTCGGCGACGAACAGCAATCGCGTCGGCGCGTCGGCCACGCGAGCGCGGACAGCCGCGATCTTCTCCTCCATCTCGGCCACGACGCTGCGGCCTCGTTCCGCCACGCGGAGCAGGTCGGCGAGCGAGAGGATGCGCCCTTCGATCTCGGCGAGCGTGTGCGCGTCGAGGGCGACGACCTCGGCCTCGGTTGCGCACAGCTCGTTGAGGTTGTCGGCGGAGACGGCGCAGACCGCGCAGAGGTTTTGGGTGAGGATCAGGTCGGGCTGGAGTGCCTCGAGCAGCGCGCGGTCGATCGCGTACAAGGGGCGGCCGTCGCCGACTGCCTCGCGCACTGCCTTCTCGATGCCGAAACTTGACAGCCGCGCTGTATCGACCCGCGACACGGTTACGACCGGACGGCCGCGAACTTCCGGCGGCCAGTCGCACTCCTGCGAGACGCCGACGAGCGAGTCGACAAGGCCGAGATCGGCGACGATCTCGGTGGCGCTAGGAAGAAGCGAACAGATCCGCATCGCTCGCCTCCTTCAACGGGGTCAGGTCACAGAAGACGAACCCGTCGCGTTCGACGATCTCGCCGCGTTCGCAGGCGATCGGCGCGGCGAAGATTGGGCCCGCGGAGACAAAGGTGTGGAACTCTCCGTTCTCGCCGCAAGGGTCGACGCTGGGTGGCAATTCGGAGAGCAGCCGCTCGTCGTAGGGTCGCCCCGCGAAGGAGGCGTGAAGCAGGCGCGGGTCGACGCAGACAAGCGTCGCCTCGAAGCCGGCGTCGATGAACTCGCGCCCGAGGTCGGCTGTGTCGTGCCCCCAGAGCGGGAAGAGCCCGCGCTTGCCGGCCGCGGCGAGACGTCCCTCCCGGTAGGCGCGGACATCCTCCAGGAACAGATCGCCGAACGCGACCGCCTCGACGGCGGACAAAGGTGCGGCCGCGAACGCTTCAGCCATCCGCCCCTCGTAGACCTCGTTGACGCAACCCGGCGGGATCACCACCTCGACCAGCGGGATCCCAAGCTCCTCGGCCTGCCGTGCTAGCAGCTCGCGCCGAACGCCGTGCATGCTGATCCGCTCGTAGGTCTCGGTCACGGTCGTCATCAGCGCCTCCGGCTCGAGCAGGCGGTGGCGCAACGTCCAGAGGGCGAGCGCCGAGTCCTTGCCGCCGCTCCAGGAGAGGGCTAAGGGCGCGTGCGGCCGCTCTCCAGGCGCGGCGGCCTCCCCGAGACGCGGCGAGCGCTGGGGCCTCGGGTCGATCGTTTGTCCGCTCATACAAAAACCTCCGCGTCTGCGGAGGAGGAGGCCCGGCGGCGAGCGCCGCCCGAACCGCCCTTCCTCCGAGGGCTGACGTTCGTTTCGGTGCAGAGCGGTCGACCTGGCTCGTCCCCGAGTGGGGCATCGCAGTTGCGGGACAGCGCCGGATTCGCACCGGACTTCGCCGCCTCTGCACCGGCCGGGAATATGTGCCCGGCGCTCCGAGCATAGCGCCCGCGGTCGTCGACGGCGTCGCGCGGTCGGCTTCACGAGCCCTCGTTCGCCTGTCAAAGTCGCGCGGTCAAGTCCTGGGGCCCTCGGGTTCGCAGGACTTGGCGTTTAGGGAGGACTCGTCAGATCCTTCCCGCGCACGGCGCGCGCACAGCACTACAGCCCTCCAGTGGCGCCGCGCCGGACGTTAGTAACGAGGGCCGCGGATCCCCGCGCCCGCGGAGGACGGCTAGTCGACGTTGAAGCTGAACATCATTCCGCTCTCGTGGTGCTCGGCGATGTGGCAGTGAGCCATCCGCGGCCAGCTTCTTCGCCGGGATCGACGTCCACGCGCTCGACTACTCGGCCGCCCTCGAGCTTGCGGAGCCAGTCGCTGCGCCCCCTTCCAGCCCTCCTGCGAGGATCGCCGGGAGACGCCGGGCTGGGTGGGGAGGATAACGGTGTCCAAAGGGACGCCCTTGATGGGTGTCTCGCAGCTTGTCCCTGCTAATCGGCACCTTATGGAGGCACGGAAGAGGCGCCGATAGGCCTCCATGACGCCGATAGGGGCCCATGAGGGCGCTCGAGTGCCTAAAGGCGCCCCGGTCGACCCCCCTTTTGAAGTCCCTCGCGCGCGCGTCAACAAAAACCCCGTACCCACCACCGGACTCCGGAGGCGTCTATCGTGGCGGGGTGGCGGTTCCGCCTCAGACCTTGCCCGCGCTGCCCAGGCCGCTTCTGCGAGGCGTGTTGCATCAAGCTGCGTTCTCGGTCTCGCTCGTCGTTGGAACACTCCTGATCGTCGGCGCCGACGGGGCGCGTCGACACGTAGCGGCTGCGGTGTTCGCCGGCTCGGTTGCCGTCTGCTTCGGGGCGAGCGCCCTCTATCACCGGGTGACCTGGACTCCACGCCTGCGGCTCTGGATGCGGCGAATCGATCACACAGGCGTCTACCTCCTGATCGTCGGTACGTATACGCCCGTCTGTCTGCTCGTGCTGGA
>JBKPFI010000431.1:0-20688 GCA_046728775.1 Actinomycetota bacterium
CACCGCGGACGGAGGCCGAGCACTCGAACTTCGCCGCCTACGCGGGGACGCTCGTCCGGGCGCTGCCGGCGCTGCAGAGCGTGATCGTCGGCAACGAGCCGAACCTGAGCACGTTCTGGAAGCCGCAGTTCGGCCCGGGCGTCGGCGACGCCGCCGCGCGAGGGTACGAGGACCTGCTCGCCCGCAGCTACGACGCGATCAAGGCCGCCGATCCCGAGGTGCAGGTTTTGGGCGGAGCGCTCTCGCCGCGCGGAGGCGACCGCCCCGGCGGGTCGCGGCCGACTCACTCCCCCACCGCGTTCATCCGCGACCTCGGCGCCGCCTATCGCGCGAGCGGCCGCAGCCGCCCGCTGATGGACGCGTTCGCCTTCCACCCTTACATGCAGGCCTCCCGCGTGTCGCCCACCGAGCCACACCCTCAGAACACCTCGATCACGCTCGCCGACTACCCGAAGCTCGTCGCGCTGCTCGACGAGGCGTTCCACGGCACCGCCCAGCCCGGTGCGCGGCTGCCGATCTTCTACACGGAGTTCGGCGTCCAGACCCGCGTGCCGCCGGCGAAGCTGCGCTTCTACGAGGACACCGACTCGCCGGCGGGGAGCGACAGCGTCTCCTTCCCGCTCCAAGGCGCGTACTACCGGCGCGCCCTCGAGCTCGCGTACTGCCAGCCCACCGTGCGCGGGCTGTTCGTCTTCCACACGTTCGACGAGCGCAGCCTCGGGGGCTGGCAGTCCGGCCTGTACTTCGCCGACGGGAGCCCGAAGCCGAGCCTGTCGCTCTTCAGGCGCGCCGTCGAGTACCTCCACAGCGGCAGGTTCCCGGCCTGCGCTAGCTAGGGTTTCGGCGTGGCCGGCCAGTACGTCGCCTACACGTTTTTCCGCGTCGACCCCGCCTGGCGGCGGCTGCCGATCGACGAGCGCGTCGCCGGCAAGGACGCCTTCGCCGAGGTCGTGGAGGACTTCGCGGGCCGGATGGTGTCGCTGCGCGCCTACTCGGTCACCGGCGTGCGGCCGGACTCCGACTTCTTCCTCTGGAAGATCACCGAGCGCTACGAGGACCTCGGCGAGCTCGGCGCGGCGCTGAACGGGACGCCACTCGCAGGCTGGCTGACCACGCCCTACTCGTACCTCGCGACGACGAAGGCGTCCGAGTACACAAAGGCCCGCCGCCCGCGGCAGGTGATCCCGAAGGGCTCGCCCTACCTCGTCGTCTACCCGTTCGTGAAGCTGCGCTCCTGGTACTCGCTGCCGAAGGAGGACCGGCAGCGCGCGATGGACGAGCACATGCGGATCGGCCACGAGTTCACCACGATCGTCAACCACACGACCTACTCGTTCGGGATCGACGACCAGGAGTTCATGACCGCGTTCGAGTGCGAGGAGCCGGCCGACTTCATGCACCTGATGCGCACCCTGCGCGAGTCGGAGGCGAGCCGCTACACCGAGCGCGACACGCCGATCTTCGTCGGGCGCCAGGTCCCGATCCGCGAGGCGTTGGACGCCTTGGACGGCGTGCAACGAGCCGGCCCCGCCGGAAAAGCCGACACGGCCTCTTCAGCGGCATCGCAAGCGACGCCTTAGAGCCGGCCGCGGGCTAGTAGCCGTACGTGTGCTCGTCTCGCCAGACGCGCCACATCGCGAACCCGGCGAGGACGAACACGGCCAGGAACACGACCAGGTCCAAGCCGCCGCCGAGCGAGACGAAGAAGCGCGAGGCGACGTTCACGACCAGCAGCACCGCGGAGCCGTAGAAGACCGCGCGCGAGCGGGCGGACCACGTCGAGATCTCCTCGCGCCTGTCTCGCCAGAGCAAGAAGACGAAGTAGGCGATCGCGAGGAAGAACGCGATCTGGGCGAGCAGGAAGAGCGCGGTCAGCGTGGCCTCGAGCTGGAGCACGACGATCACGACCGCGACCAGCGCGATGATCAGGAAGCCGCGGAGCGTCGGGTTCATCTCGCTGAAGCCGCGCCTCACGCGAGCCAGGGTAGCTAGAGTCCGCGCGTGATCGAGGAAGGCAAGCCGGCTCCGGACTTCGAGCTGCAGAGCGACACCGGCGAGACCGTCCGGCTCTCGGACCTGCGCGGCAAGCCCGTCGTTCTCTACTTCTATCCCAAGGACGACACGCCCGGCTGCACGCGGCAGGCCTGCGGGATCCGCGACGCCTGGAGCGAGTTCCAGCGGGCGGGCGCAGAGGTCCTCGGCATCAGCGCCGACTCTCAGGCTTCACACGAGCGCTTCAAGGCGAAGTACTCGCTGCCGTTCACGCTTCTCGCCGATCCGGAGGGCACACTCGGCGGGCCGTACGGCGTGGCCAAGGAGGGAAAGCGCTCGTACGAGCGGTCGACCTTCGTGATCGACCCCGACGGCAACGTCGCCAAGATCATGCGCCGGGTGAGCCCGGACAGCCACGCCGACGAGGTGCTCGGCGTGCTCGCGGCTGCGGCCTAGCAGCGGCCTATCTCGGCCCCTTCCCTACCGTCAGTTGCACCCTGGCGCCCCTCGCGAGCCTCGCCCCCGGTCCCGGCTTCTGGTCGAGCACGAGCCCTTTCTGCTTCGCCGGCGAGAGCTTCTTCTTGACCGTCCCGGTCCTGCAGTGAGCCTTCGCGATCAGCGTCGTAGCGGCTGCCAGCGGCTCTCCGATCACTTCCGGGACGACGCAGCGGGTCTTGAACGCGACGTTGACCGGGACGAGCCGGTCACTGACCGTACCGTCACCGAGCTCGCCGAACGCGTTGTTGCCCCAGCACCTGACCCCTCCCGCGCTCGTCACCGCACAGCTGTGGGTGAGGCCGGCGGAGATCGCGTCGACCCCGCTTGTCAGGCCGGAGACGTCAACCGGGACGTAGCGATCGGTCGTCGTCCCGTCGCCCAGCGCCCCGTCGCTGTTGTCGCCCCAGCACGTCGCCCCGCCGCCCGCCGTGACGGCACAGCTGCGGTAACCGCCCGCCGAGAGGCCGACGACCCCGCTCGCGAGGCCTGCCACGCCGCCCGGCCTGTAGCGGTCGTTCGTGGTCCCGTCGCCGAGCTCGCCGAAGGCGTTGCCGCCCCAGCACTTGACCCCGCCGACGCGCGTGAGCGCGCACGTGTGGCTGTGGCCGGCCGCGAGAGCGACGACTCCACTCGCAAGGGCGGCGACGTCGACCGGCTCGTAGCGGTCCGTCGCGGTACCGTCGCCGAGCTTGCCGAAGCCGTTGTCGCCCCAGCACTCGACGCCGCCGCCGCTCGTCAGTGCGCAGGTGTAGTCGAGGCCGGCGGCGATCGCGGTGACGCCGCTTCCGAGCCCCGTCACGCCGACCGGTGCGTGCCGGTTGAGCGTCGTCCCGTTCCCGAGCGCTCCGAGCCCGTTGTAGCCCCAGCATCTGACCGCGCCGGAACTCGTGAGGGCGCACGCGTGAGCACTGCCGGCGGCGATGGCGACCACGCCGCCCGAGAGGCCGGCGACGGCTACCGGAGCGTGGCGATCGCGCGTCGTCCCGTCGCCGAGCTGGCCGTAGCGGTTGAGCCCCCAGCATTTGACCGCTCCCTCGTCGGTCAGCGCGCAGCTGAAGTAGTCACCGGTGGCGATCGCCTGGACGCCGCTTCTGAGGCCCGAGACGGTGACCGGGCCACCGCGCTCATCCTCCGTCCCGTCACCCAACGTGCCGTGGTAGTTGTCGCCCCAGCACTCGACGCCGCCGAAGCTCGTCAGCGCGCAGGTGTGGTCGGCGCCGACGGCGACCGCCGTGATCGTCGGGGTAGCGCTCGGAGACCGGCCGCCCTCCGCGCCCGACGCCGTGAGCGCGAGCACGAGCGCGGAGCAGAGGAGCACGCCCAGGCCGATCCTCATACGGCGAATCCTCTCGCGCGGCCCGGACGCCGTGTCAGGAGCAGCTAACCCGGGAACTCCCTACTCGTCAGAAGGATGCGGATGAGAGGACTTGAACCTCCACGGGGTTTCCCCCACACGGACCTGAACCGTGCGCGTCTACCAATTCCGCCACATCCGCGCGGACGGACAGTGTAGCGGGCGCGCAGGGCGGCTTTTCGGCTTGAACAGGGGTCTTCTCTTCCTTGCAGCGGCTGCGCTCGCACTGCCGCTCGCCGGTGCGGCCGCCCACCCGCCCGCACCGCTGCACGGGCCGCGTGTCGAGCTCGTCGCGCTGCTCTCAGGCGCGCCGCTCGCCGATCGCCCGAGCGCGGGCCGCGCGATCGAGACCGAGCAGGCGAAGGTCGCGGCCGAGATTCGGCGTGCTGTTCCCGAGGCCCGGATCCGCTGGCGCTACCAGGTCGTGCTCAACGGTTTCGCGGTCGTCGCGCCTGCCGGTGCCGGGGCCCGGATCGCCACGCTTCCGGGCGTCAGCGACGTCCAGCAGAGCGTGCGCTACGAAAACACGCTCTACCGCAGCCCGCAGGTGATCGGGGCGCCGCAGGTCTGGGGCCCGACGCTCGCCACCGCGGGGCAGGGCGTCAAGATCGGCATCATCGACGACGGGGTCGACCAGACGCACCGTTTCTTCTCGCCGAGCGGCTTCACGATGCCGCCGGGCTTCCCGAAGGGCAACGGCGCCTACACGACGGGGAAGGTGATCGTGGCGCGCGTGTTCGCGCCGCCCGGGGCCGACTGGCCGTACGCCCGGGTCCCCTTCGACCCGACGGAGTCGGAACATGGGACGCACGTCGCCGGGATCGCGGCGGGCGACCACGGCGTCGCCGCGGGAGGGCCGGCCGGCGAGGTGAGAGTCTCGGGGATCGCGCCGCGCGCGTACATCGGCAACTACCGCATCGGCACGATCCCGACGGCCGGGTTCGGACTCGACGGCAACTCGCCCGAGATCGCCGCGGCGATCGAGCAGGCGGTCAAGGACGGCATGGACGTGATCAACCTCTCGTACGGCGAGCCGGAGATCACGCCCGCGCGCGACGTCGTCGTGCAGGCGATGAACGCCGCGGCGAGGGCCGGCGTCGTGCCCGTGATCGCGGCCGGCAACGACTTCGACGCCGTCGGCCCCGGCTCGGTCGGCTCGCCGGCGACTGCGCGGAGCGCGATCAGCGTCGCGGCCGCGAGCAAGGCCGGAGTAATCGCACCCTTTTCGTCAGGCGGCCCGGCACCCGTTTCGCTGCAGCTGAAGCCGGACGTGACCGCGCCCGGCGTCTCGATCCTCTCGTCGGTCCCGAGCCGTGAGGGAACGTGGCGCTTCCTCGACGGGACGAGCATGGCCTCGCCACACGTCGCGGGCGCGGCGGCGGTGCTGCGGCAGCGCCATCCGCGCTGGACAGTCGCGCAGGTGAAGTCGGCGCTCGCCTCGACCGGGAACGCCGTCGTCGGCGCCTCGAAGCGGGAGGTCCCGCCGACGCGCGAAGGCGGCGGGATGATCTGGCTCCCGCGCGCCGACCAGCCCTTGCTCTTCAGCCAGCCGACCAGCCTCTCGTTCGGGCTCCTTCGCCGCAGCCGCAGCGCGTCGCTCCGGGTCGCGCTCTCGGACGCGGGCGGCGGTGCAGGCTCCTGGCGGGTGTCCGTCCGGCCGATCGCGCGCTCTGCGGGCGTCGCGCTGCGCGTGCCGCGTCAGGTGACGGTGCCCGGGGGATTCACGGTGCGCGCGGTCGTCTCGGGCCACGCGCAGGCGCGCGACGACAGCGGCTTCGTCGTCCTCACGCGCGGCACTGCGACGCGCCGAATCGCCTACTGGCTGAGCGTGACGGCTCCTCGCCTGAGCGGCGAGCGCCACACGCTGCTGCGACGACCCGGCCTCTACCGCGGGGACACGCGCGGTCGGCGGGCGCTCGTCTCCTCGTATCGCTATCCCGCGGCGCCGGGCCCTCTGGGCGTCTCCGCCCGTCTGCGCGGCCCCGAGCAGGTCTTCCGCTTCGTCCTGCGCCGCCGGGTCGCGAACGCGGGCGCGGTCGTCGTGTCGCAGGTGCCGGGCTCACGCGTCTCGCCGCGGCTCGTCCGGGCCGGCAACGAGGACCAGCTGGCGGGCTACACGGCGCTGCCGATCAGGCTGAACCCGTATCAGCCCGGTTTCTTCCAGGTCGAGCCGGTGGTCGGCGTCTTCCGGCCCGCGCCCGGCGCGTACGACCTCGTCTTCGACACGTCGAGCCGCCGCGTCGCGGGCCGGTTCACGTTCCGGTTGTGGGTCGACGACACGAGGCCCCCGGCCGTGCGCCTGCTCACGCGGACGATCTCACGCCGAGGGCGCCTCGTCCTGCGGGTCACCGACCGAGGCTCCGGCGTGGACCCCTCGTCCCTAGTCGCGACGGTCGACGGCCGTCCGCACCGGCTCACCTACACGCCCGCGAGCGGCCGGGCACGCGTCGAGCTCGGCGCAATCGGCGGCGGCCGGCACCGGCTCGTCTTCACCGCCTCCGACTACCAGGAGACGAAGAACAACGAGAACGCCGCGTCGGTCCTGCCGAACACGCGGCGCCTCGTCAGCGGCTTCGCGGTCCGCTAGTTGCGGCGGTCGTAGTCCTCGATCGTCGGCAGCTGGTCGAGATCGCGCTCGACGCTGGCGGCGAACTCGTCGGTCTCGCTGCGGAGGAGCCGCAGCTGAGCCTTGCGCCGCGCCCGCTCGCGCTTGTGGCGGGCCTCGACCCCGAGGCGCTGGCTGAGCCGCGGCCATTCGGCCCCGACGACGACGGCGACCGCGCAGACCAGCAGCGCGACAGACAGCCAGCTCACGGCCGCCATTGTACCCCGCGCTAAACCGTCGGCTCGGGTCGGCCGATAACGCCGGGGTGAACTCGCTGAACGCGCTGAACTCCCCGGCGGCCCTGCTCCCCTACCTTGCGTTCTGGGCCACGCTGATGCGCGCCCTCTTCGTGCGGGCCCAGCTGCTGCCGCCGACCTGCGCGCGCTGCGGTATGCAGCTCGAGCGGCGCGAGCTCGGCGAGTCGATCTGCACCTGCGCGCGCTAGCCGATCAGGAAATCGGAGTACGCAGCAGCGCGGCGTACGGGATGCCACTCGCGGGGTCGACGTAGACCGCGCGGTAGAGGAGCGGCCGCGCCGTCGGACGATCCGAGAACGAGAACGAGCCGCCGCTTAGGCCCGCCCGCCCGATTGCCCGCCGCCGCTCGCCCGGCCGCTCACGGTAGAGGGTCACTCTCCCGGTGCTCACCCCGGAAACGGTGCCGTGCAACGCGACGCTGCCGCTCTGGTCCCTGGCCTCGAGCGTCACGCGGGTCGCGAGGCGCCGCGCGGAGCGGAACCACCGCAGGCCGTCCGGCCCGCCGAGCAGCACGTCCCTCCCCCCACGCGGTGAGAGCTTCAGCCCGGCCAGCCAGCCGTCGAGCTCGACCTGGGCCTTGCCGTACACCATCATCCCGGCCCAGAGGTAGTTGCTGCCCGAGAGGCCGAGGTCAGCCGACGCCATCCATTCGTTGGCCGCCACCTCGGCCCCGGACGAGGGGAGCACGAGGCCGGTCGTGAGGGCGCGGTTGAGGATGAACTTCGAGCTCGCGATCGTGCGGCGCGCGGCGAGCGTCACGGGCGCGCTGTTGTCGAAGGACGAGAGCGACTCGGTCCAGGCCGCGTGAAGGACGCCGCTCGGGCTGGTCCCTGCGAACACCGGGCCGACCGGGAAGTCGCCGACCCCGGAGTCGAGGCCGAAGCCCGTCCAGCTGCGGCCCTGCGGGAACCACTCGAGCGTCCCGAGCACGCCGCGGTAGCCGTACGACTCGATCACGTGCACCCGGCCTCCGAACAGCACCGGGGCCGCCGGCGGCGGCACGAGGCTCTTCGGAAAGCCCTCCGACGTGATTGCGCGGGCCTTCACGCGCCCCTTCGCGTCGACGCGCGCGAGCAGGAGGCGGCTGCTCAACGAGGCGCCGTTCCAGCGCGAGTAGGCGACGACCGGCCGGCCGCGCCGGTCGAGCGCGAGGCCCGGCCAGCCCAGCCGCACGTTCGCCGGAAGCCGCCCGACGAGGCGGATCGTCTGCCACCCCACCGACTTGCGCCTGACCAGCGAGAGCGAGCGCGAGTCGCCGGTCTCGACGAGCACGACCGGCCCTGCCTGGCCGATCTCGAACGCCATCACGCTCGCGCCCGACCCGATCGTCGCCGCCTTCTCCTGAGTCCAGCGGCCGCTCGGAGAGCGACTTGCGATGACGAGCGCCGGTCCGCGCACGAACGCCACCGCCGGCCCCTTTGCCCCGAGCGCGAGCAATCCGTCCTCGACGCCGCGCGCGACGACCTCTGCCGAGGCCCCAGCCGCGGTCGCGAGGGCAACCGCGGACGCCAGCGCGGCTGACCGGAGCATCTTCTGGCGAGCTTACTGAGGAACTTGGCCGGAGTCACGCCGTTTCCGGACCCGGTACGCTTGACGCGGGCTCCGGCCCGTCTATGCGGACTCGCTGACCGATACCACGCTCTCGTTCCTCTCGGCCAGGGGGTCCTCCGCATGCACCGTCTCCGCGGCACGCTCGCCGCACGCACCGTCACCAAGTCCTACGGCGACACCGCCGTCCTCGACGGCCTCTCCCTGACCGTCACGCCGTCGAGCCGGATCGGGATCGTCGGCCCGAACGGGATCGGCAAGTCGACGCTGCTCCGCGTGCTCGCAGGGCTCGAGGAGCCCGACTCGGGAAGTGTGAGCCGCGAGCCCGAGGGCCTCGGCGTCGTCTACCTCGCGCAGGGACGGACCGAGGACGGCCTGTCGGGCGGCGAAGCGGCGCGACGCAAGCTCGAGGCCATCCTGGCCGCGGACGCGGACGTGCTGCTGCTGGACGAGCCGACGAACGACCTCGACTTCGCGGCGCTCGAGCTGCTCGAGCGGTTCGTCGACGCTCACCGCGGCGGCATCGTCGCCGTCTCGCACGACCGCGCCTTCCTCGAGCGCATGACGAGCATCGTCGAATTCGAGGCCGAGACGCGGCGCGTGCGCACCTACGCGGGCGGCTGGAGCGAGTTCGTCGAGCGGCGCGCGGCGGCGCGGGAGCGGCACGAGGCGGCCTACGCCGGCTACCGGCTCGAGCGGACGCGGCTCGAGGAGCAGGCGAGGCGGATGCGCCAGTGGGAAGAGCGCGGCTACGGCCAGGGCCGGAAGAAGAAGAAGACGAAGGACATCAAGAAGGCGGCCGCGAAGAAGCGCGGCCGGCTCGAGCGGGTCGAGAAGCCCTGGACGCCGTGGCAGCTCCGCCTCGAGCTCTCGCCCCGGCAGCGCGGCGGCGACGTGGTCGCGGGACTGGCGGGCGCCGTCGTCGAGCGCGACGGCTTCCGCGTCGGCCCGGTGGACCTGGAGTTGCGCCCCGGCGATCGGCTCGCGCTGCTCGGCCGCAACGGCAGGGGCAAGACGACGCTGCTGAAGGCGCTCCTCGGTGAGCTCCCGCTGGCCGCCGGCGAGCGCCGGCTCGGCCCCGGAACGATCCTCGGTGAGCTCCCGCAGGGCGTCGGCCCGTTCGCGGGCGACGAGCGCCTGCTCGATGCGTTCGTCGACCGCAGCGGCCTCCCCACGGGCGACGCGCGCTCGCTCCTCGCAACGTTCGCGCTCGGCGCCGACGACGTCCTTCGTTCCTGCCGGTCGCTCTCACCGGGAGAGCGCAGCCGCGCCGCGATCGCGCTGCTCGCCGCGCGAGGCGTCAACGCGCTGATCCTCGACGAGCCGACGAACAACCTCGACCTCGAGGCGATCGAGCAGCTCGAGCAGGCGCTGCAGAGCTACGAGGGCGCGGCAGTCCTGGTCACGCACGACCGCCGCTTCCTGGAGGCGTTCGGCGCGACGCAGACGCTCGAGGTCTGAGCGTCAGGAGATTGGGCCCAGCGCTCGCGTCCCCGGGCCGCTCGAAGCTGCGGATGTCGGGCGGCGTCAGGTGCCCGGCGACTGCTCCTGCGTTCGCTCCCGGAGCGTCGAGCTGAGCTCCTCCCCTTGTTCGCGCCCCGACTCCTTCGCCGTCTCGACGGCCGCACCGACCGTGTCCTGAGCCACATGCTTGCCCCGCTCGACTGCCTCGCTCGCGGCCTCCTTGGCGGCGTTGGTCAGCTGGTCCGACATCTCGCCGATCCGCTCGTCCTCGACGCTCGTCTGCGGCAGCAGCGTGCCGACGAGGAACCCGACGGCGAGGCCGCACAGCGCGAGCCCCACTGGATTCTCCCCGGCTAGATCACGCACGCGGGTCGCGCCGCGCTTGACCGCCGCCCGGTCGGGCAGCGGGCCGGTGACGGTGTCCCGCGCACCAGTGAGCTTCGACTTGACGGCTTCCTTCTTCTCCTCCACGAAGTCGCTCGCGCGCGCGCCGACGTCGGTCTTATAGCTGAGCGCGTCGACCTCGTCGCCGACCCGCTGCCGCGTCTGGTCTATTTCCGCGCGGATGACGCCCGGGTCTTCGCCCATTCCACGTCCTCCTTCACTGTCTCGATGGTTTGCTCGGGCACCGGTTTGCCGGCATCGGCGACCCGCTCCCTCCCTTGCCTGATCAAAACGAACGTGATCGCAGCGAGGGCGGCGCCCACGATCAGCGCGGCGGCCCACTCGGGCAGGAAGAGCGAGAAGACGAGCACCAGCGACGCGGTCAGTGCACCTGCAGCGCAGAGCGCAACGAGGCCCGCACCCCCGAACATGCCGAGGCCGGGTGCCGCAGTCCGGCCCTTTTGCGCCATCTCAGCTTTTGCCAACTCGATCTCCTGCCGCACCAGCAGCGAGAGGTCGCTCGTGAGGTCCTTGGCGACCTCGCCGATCGGCTGCTCCCGCAGCTCATTTGCGCTTTCGTCACGCCTGGCCATGTCCGTGCCTACCTCGCCCCGGCTTGCGGATCGCGCGCGAGCGGCTCGTCGCTGAGCGCCGCCGGTGCGTCCGAGACATCACGCCGCTCGTCCTCCGGACCACGCGTGAGCTCGCCCGGCGCCCCGCTTACGCCTTGGCCCGTCGGCCACTGCTGCATCGAGCGCCGGTAGTCGGCATGTCGCCGATCCGACGACGCCTTGATGAACCGCGCTGCCGCGACACCTGCGAGCACGGTGAGGCCGGCGAGCATCCACGGCCTCCCCCGTGCGAAGCCTTCGATGTCGCGCATCAGGTCGTCCCCGCTCTTCTGCTCAAGGTAGGAGCCAAGCCGGTCTATCCGGTCAGCTGCCTGCCCCGTCAGCTGCGCGGCATTCGAGTTCCCCTCCTCGGCCAACTCGTTCTCGCTCCGCCGAAGCGCCTGCGCCAACGACCGCATCTGCGAGCCCGCCTCGCTCGAGCGCTGGTCGAACTGGTCGCGCAACCGCGCGAATCCCTGGTCACGCAGCTCGGACGCCTTCTGCTGCGCGACCGAGGCGGCGTCCTGCGCCGTCGCCGATGCCCGTTCGCTGAGCCCCTCCTGCCGGCTCGGCTCACCCGTTGCCTCCGTCATGACCCCTCCCTCGTGTCGTCTTGAAGCCACGGCCTAGCCGTTTCGGGGACGCTTAAACGCGCGGCACCAGAAGTAGCCGATGAAGGTCGCCTAGCCCTTGCGCTTACGACTGCGAGTCACAGTCGGTCGCCGCGACGCAACCTGGGCGAGGACCTCCGCTCCGTCGTTGATGCTGCGGACGGCATCGGCCAGACCGTCTCCGGTCGTGAACGCAGAGGATGAGGCGCTGACCGCCGCCGGCATGAGGACAACGGTTGCGTTCAGGCGCAAGAGTGGAATGCCCAGAAGGCGGGCGCGGACCGACGCCTGAACGAGCCCTCCCTCAGACAGGCGCCTGCTGCGATCAGCTGACGCCGTCAGTGCGATCGGAGTCGAGACGCGCGCCGCGCGCTGCCGCTTCACGAACCGCCCTCGATCCGGCGTCGGAGCGATGAGATCGCCGCGCTCCCGGCCGTGAGCGCGGCGATTCCACCGACGACCAGAGCGGCTTTCAGCACCGTGCCGCTGTGCTGGCCGCTACGTACCGCGTCGAGCGAATCGGTGACCGTATCGAGAAGCTTCTCGGGTTCGCGCTTCGCGTGGAGGAGTTTCATGACCTCGCTCCTCCTCTTGCCCGCTGTCGAGCGGCCTTGGTGATCGCGTCGATGAGGTCACCCTTCGTCATCTCGGCTCGGCCTTCGATCCCGATGGTGGCTGCGAGCTCGACCAGCTCCGGCTTCTTGTAGGCATCGAGACCGTTAGTTCCTTCCTGCTCGAGCCTTTGTGCGGCCTGCTTCGCGCTCGCAGCTGCGCGCTCGCGCAGTTCCTCGGCGGCATTGATGCGTGATTCCGCGTCGCTTGCTTGCTGCTTGGCCTGGGCCTCGAGGCGCTGCGCTTGGCGATTGGCGTCCTCAGCGGCCGCGCGCGCCGCCTCCGCGGCCTCGTCGGCCAGCCGTCTCGCTTCCGCCAGTGCCCCGGTCGCCTCCTCGACGAGCTCCTCGGCCCGCCGCTGGGCCGCCTCGGCATCACTCTCGGCTTCGGCGATCTCGTTGTTGACCTCTTCCTCGACTTCCTCACGCTCTTCCTCGGCGTCCGCCTCAGCGTCCTCGCGTTCACGCCTGACGAACTCCTCGGCTGCCTTCTGAGCTTCGGTGACTCTTTGCTCGACCTGGCGACTCGTTTCGCGGTCGACCTCGTCGAGTCGGGCCTGACCACGTTCGTTCACCACCCGGGCGTGCTCTGCGAGCGCCTTCGACTCGCGCGCTGCCTCTACGGCGCGCTCCTCGGCCTCACGCGCGCTTTCCGCTGCGTCGCGTGCGCGTCTGGCGCGGATCTCGACCGAGTCTCCCACGGGCGCGGCATCGACGACAGCGGCCGTCACCTGGCGCCCCTTGTCGCGGGCGCCGGACGCAGCGCCTTCGATCGCGCCCGCGGGCTTCATGAGTTGGGACAGGAGCCACCCCGCGTTCGACGGCATCTCCCGCAGACCAGTTCGAGTTCGTTCAAGCACGGCTATCGACCCCCCTAGGGCGAAATGTCACGACACTTCTCGTGCACCCGCGTTCCCATGCGGAGGCTGCCGAAAACTCTCGGCCGCAGCGACCGGCAGGGCCTACCCTTGCGCCCGGGTCACCTCAAGCGGGGCCGAAGCTCCCCGGGTTGGACTCGAACCAACAACCCTCCGGTTAACAGCCGGATGCTCTGCCAATTGAGCTACCGGGGAACGGCTGCTCAGCGGCCGAAATTGTAGCCTCCTGCGAGACGCGCGGCCCGCTGCGGGACGAGCCGCGATCAGTGCTCGACGTCGAGCTCCCCGAGCACGCGGCGATCGACCACGACGTTCACGTAGCCCTTGCCCGCCTCCGTTCGTGGCGGGAGACCGACGCGCGCCTCCAGCCTCTCGAGCCTCACCGCGGTGCTTTCCAGGCGCGTCGCGGGCGGCGCGTGCGTCGTAAGCGCGCTTGCGCGAAGCCTGCCACGGAGCTCGAAATCCGGGATTGTCACGAGCGCTTACGCGTACGGCTGCGCGAGCCACCCGACGAACGCTTTTTGCCGGCTTTCGTGGAGCCCGAGCTCTTGGACGACGAACTCGTCTTGCGGCGGCTTGATCCTGCGGAGCCGCGCTTCGAGCCGCGCTTGGTCTGCCGCGTCCGGCTACCGGTCGAGCCGCCGGCCTCGCCGGCAGCCTCGCCCGTCGCCTCACCGGCATCGCCGACTGCCTGGGCGGCCGCCCCGCTCGCTGCGTCCCCCTGCTGTCCGATGTCCTGCGCTGCCTGCGGGACCTGCTGGCCTTGTTGGCCGGCCTGGCCCGCCTGCGATCCCACCTGGCCGGCTAGCCCGGAGGCTGCCTGCCCGAGGTCACCAACTGCTTGTCCCGCCGTCTGTCCAAGCCCCTGGCCCACGCCGCCGAGCGCCTGCCCGACGCCACCGGCCGCCTGAGGAATCGCACCGCCGGGGCCCAATGCCTGCCCGGCGGCATTCGTCAGCCCGCCGAGCGCCTCGCTCGCCGCGCCCCCCGGGCCGACGGCTTGCTGCGCCGTCTGGCCGACGTCGTCCAGGGTCTGCGTCACCGCACCGCCCGGCCCGAGCGCCTTCTTGCCCAGCTCGCCGACGTCGTCGAGCGTGTCGTCGACGGTCTTCACGAGGCTCTCGAGGATCTCGGGGTTGCGATCGAGCGTGGTCAACGCCCGGTCGAGGATGTCGTAGAGGTTCTCGAGGCGCACCTTCAGCTGTGCCTGTGCCTCCACGCCCTTGATGTCGACTTCGACCTTCCCGAGATGCACGTGGACGCCTGCGACGACCTGAAGCAGGTTTGCAAGCTTCGCTCGCAGCGCGAGATGCGCCTCGAGTTGCTCGACGTCGACGTAGATCTCGTCGACCTTGATCTTGCGGATATCGACGTAGACGTCGGGATCGTGGCTCGGCTCCCGGCCTTCGAGATGCGCGCTGTCGAGCTCGGTTGCGCTTCGCGCGCGCGAGGCTGCGCTCTTGCCCCCGCTACCGTTGCGGCTGCTGCTGCTTTTGCTGCTCGAGTTTCCCTTTCGCGACGACGTCTGCTTGGGCATCTCCTCTCCCCTATCGCTCAACGAGTGGAAGCCGGCTTCCGGGCGGAGCTGCGTCTGCGCCTGGAGCTCGTCCTGCGGCCGGAGCCGCTTTTGGCGTTTCCCGAGCGACTCTGGCTTGTGTTCCCGCTTGCGGTCTCATTCGTGGTTGGCGCCGTCTGGCGGACGCGAGTGAATAGGTCCTCGGGCAAATCCGAAGCTCGTGCCTTGGCTTGCTCCACGGCACTCTTCGTCCGCCGCGCGACCGAGCCGCTCGTCGCCAGCGCATAGATGCCTGCGCCGGCTGCCGGGAGGAGAACCCAAAGTGTCCCACTCCTGCGCCTTCGAACGCCCTTGCCCTTCGCGGCCTCCGAGACGTCAGCCAGCCGTTCCGCAAAGTCGATCATCTGCTTTGAAAGCTTCTCGATGTCCGCCACAGCGGCACCTCCTCGTTCTATCGGCCATGCGGAGCGGCTTCCCGCGAGTCGCATGCGCCAAACCGGCACACGCAGGCAGTTTTGACAATTTGCAAACGCCGCCCGCCCGCGACCCGGTCTGCGGCCGCGCGAGACGGGCGGCGTTCGATCTCACATCAGCGCCAGGACCGCCACGACGAGGGCGACGATGAGGATCAACCAGAGGAAGTTGTTGATCGCCACGCCGCCGACGATCGCGAAGATCACCAGCAGGATCACCAGTAGCCAAAGAAGCGGCACGTCGTCCCTCCTTCTTGTGTGGAGCCTTCGTTGCCCGCTTCGGCGACGTTCTAATCCTCGTGCTGTGGCCTAGGCAAGGTTTGCAGCGGTCGCGCGGATCTTCGCGAGCTGCTCCTGCAGCTCCTTCGTGCGCTCGAGGTCGGCGCTCTCGAGCTCCCGCCGCACCTGCCGCTCGCGCAGGCGGAGGAGCAGCTCCTTCGCCGTCTCCTCGTCGATGCCCTCCGTGGCGGCGCGCGCGTCGAGCTCCGCGAGCAGTGGCACGAGCTCCTCGTCGGGCTCGCCCGGCTCGAGCAGGTGCTCGCGCGCCCGCCGATGGAGCTCGGAGTCGAAGTGCTCGGGCGCGAGCTCCGCGAGCATTCCACGCAGTCCCGGGTGCGCCGCGACGCCCGCGAGCGCGTCGCGCTCCAGCCGCGAGCCCTTTTCCAGCAGCCGCGGTGAGATCTCGCCCGTGGCCCGCCTCCGCCCGTGTGGGGCCAGGCCGGCCTGCGTCTCCTTCGGCAGGTCCAGGCGATCGGCGGCCAGCCGCACCGCGTCCTGCCGTTCCGGCGAGTCCTCGAAGCGCGAGAGAACCTCGCGCACGCGGACGAAGCCCTCCTGCCGGTCGGGCGCACGCTCGATCTCGAGCCGGACGCGGTACGAGAGGTAGCTCTCGGCGCGGGCGAGCAGCTCGTCGAACCGGTCGGCGAGGTCGGCGGGGTCGCGCCCCGGGGGAAGCGCCACGACGCGCACGTCGAACCCGCCCGCCGCGGCCAGCTCCATCCCGCGCAGTGTCGCGGCCTCGCCGGCGGCGTCGCCGTCGAAGCAGAGCCAGGCCTTGTGCGTCAGGCGGGAGAGCTCCTTCAGCTGCCGCTCCGTGAGCGCCGTCCCCATCGACGCGACCACCGGCTCCAGCCCGGCCTGCCGCAGCGCGAGCACGTCGGTGTTGCCCTCGACGACGATCGCCCGTTCCTGCTTGGCGATCGCCGTGCGCGCCCGGTCGAGCCCGTACAGCAGGTCTCCCTTGCAGAAGAGCTCGCCCTCAGGCGAATTGACGTACTTCGCGCGCAGCGGGTCGTCCTCGCGCAGCTTCCGCGCCTGGAACCCGCGCACGCGCCCGCGCGCGTCCGCGAGCGGGAAGAGCAGCCGGCCGTTGAAGTAGTCGTTGCCGCGGCGGTTGACGAGCCCCGCGGCAGCGAGCTCGGCCGCTGTGAAGCCCTTCTCGCGCGCCTTCCTCGAGAGGGTCGCGCCGCCGGGCGCAAGCCCGAGCCGATACGTGCGGCAGACCTCCTCGCCGAGGCCGCGGCCCGCGAGGTACGCGCGCGCAGCCTCGCCTCGCGGCGACTCCCAGAGGAAGCGCTCGTAAAAGCGCGTCGCCTGCTCGAGCAGCGAGAGCAACCGCTCCCGCCGGCCACGCGCGGCGTCCTGCTCCGGCGACGACTCCTCGTACTCCAGCGTGACGCGGTAGCGCTCCGCGAGCCACTCGACTGCATGAGCGAAGTCGAGCTGCTCGGTCTCGCGGACGAAGCTGATGATGTCGCCACCCTGGCCGCAGCCGAAGCAGTAGAAGAGCTTGTCGGCGGGGTTGACCGAGAAGCTCGGCGTCTTCTCGTCGTGGAACGGGCAGAGGCCGGTCCAGCGCGCGCCCGAGCGGCGCAGCTGCGTGCGCGCTGAGACGACCTCGACCATGTCGGCCGCATCGACGGCCTCGCGAACGGATGCGTCGCGGATGCGCGGCACTAAAGGGACTCGGCGTAGCCGATCGCAAAACGGTCGGTCATGCCGGCGATGTAGTCGACGACGTCGTCGACCGGGTCGCCGCGGTCGATCAGGTGGTCGAAGATCCGCTCCACCGTCGCCCGCGCCCGCGCGTGCTCCCCGCGCGCCGACGGCCCCAGGTACACCCGCTCGAACATGAACGAGCGCAGCGCGAGCATCGCGGCGCCGACCTCCTCGCTCTGGCGGATGTCGCCCTCGCGCGCGGAGGTCTCGACGAGGTCGTGCACCAGCGCGTCGACGCGCCGCGAGCCGGTCGGGCCCAGCCGCTCGATCTCCTCGCGCGGCAGCTCCTCCGGGTCGAGCACGCCGGCACGGACCGCGTCGTCGATGTCGTGGTTGATGTACGCGACCCGGTCGACGAGCCGGACGATCCTCCCCGCGCGCGTGTCCGGCTCGGTCGGCCCCGGGTGGTTGAGGATCCCGTCGCGCACCTCCGCGGTCAGGTTCAAGCCGCGGCCGTCGCGCTCGAGCGCGTCGACGACGCGCAGCGAGTGTTCGTTGTGGCGGAAGCGCCGGCCGAACCGCCGCTGAAGGAGCGCGTCGAGCGCCTCCTCGCCGGCGTGCCCGAACGGTGGGTGCCCGAGGTCGTGCCCGAGCCCGATCGCCTCGACCAGGTCCTCGTTCAGCCGCAGCGCCCGCGCCACGCCCCGCGAGATGCCGGTCGTCTCGAGCGTGTGCGTCAGGCGGGTGCGGTAGTGGTCGCCGGCCGGGTCGACGAACACCTGCGTCTTGTGCATCAGGCGACGGAACGACTTCGTATGCACGATCCGGTCGCGGTCGCGTTGGAACGGCGTCCGCAACAGGCACGGCTCCTCCGGTTGCGCCCGACCGCGGGTCTCGTACGAGCGCACGGCGAGCGGCGAGAGCCACCGCTCCTCGTGCTCGCGCAGCCGTCCTTCGAACGACTGCGCCAGTTCGGTGCCGGCCTGCGTCACGTTCCCAGGCTAGATGATGATCGGGACGGTTCCACCGTCCGCGCTCCAGGCGGCGCCGGTGATGTACGAGGCCCGCTCGGAGCAAAGGAACGCGACCACCGCCGCGATCTCCTGCGGCTCGGCGAGTCGTCCGAGCGGCCGTCCCTTGCCGACCGCCTCGAGCACCTCGTCGCGGCTCTTGCCGGTGCGCTCGGCCTGCTGGTCGGCGAGCCCGCCTGCGCCGAGCCAGGCCTCCGTCGCCGTCGGGCCGGGCGTGACCGCATTGCAGCGGATCCCGTCCGCCGCGTAGAGGTCTGCGACGAGGCGCGAGAGCGAGAGCACCGCCGCCTTCGTCACCGAGTAGTCGGGCATGCCCGTCGACGGGCGCTTGCCGGAGGTCGAGGAGACGTTGACGATCACGCCGCGGCCGCGCCCGCGCATTCCCGGAACCGTGGCGCGGATCGCGGCCACGTAGCTCATCACGTTGAGCTGCCACGCCTCGTTCCACTGCTCGTCCGTCAGCTCGAGGAACCCGCGCTGTTCGGCGTAGCCGACGTTGTTGACGAGGACGTCGAGCTCGCCGGCCTCGGCGACGACGCGCTCAGGCTCGCCGGGCCGGGCGAGGTCGGCCTTGAGGTGGGCCGCCTCACCGACACCCGGAGCGTCACTGCGCCCGCAGGTGACCACCCGGGCGCCCTCTTCGACGAGCAGCTGGGCGGTCGCGAGGCCGATGCCGCCCGTCGAGCCCGTCACGAGGCAGAGGCGGTCGAGCAGGCCCAGGTCCACGGGCGAGTACTCTAGTGCGGCCGTGACGACAATCCTCCTGGCCCGCCACGGCGAGACGGATTGGAACCGCGAGGGGCGTTTTCAGGGCCATGCGGACCCACCGCTGAACGAGGCCGGGCGCGCGCAGGCCGCCGAGCTCGCAGCAGCACTCGCACGCGATGAGCTGGCCGCGGTGTATTCGAGCCCGCTGCGCCGGGCGCTCGAGACCGCGGAGATCGTCGCCGGGACGCATGGCCTCGAGCCGGTTCCGGTTCAAGCGCTGCACGAAGTCGACGTCGGCTCGTGGCAGGGCCTCACGCGGGCCGAGGTCGAGCGGCGCTTCCCGGAGCAGTACGCACACTGGCTCGACTACGGCCAGGGCTGGGACGACGGCGAGACCTACGACGAGATGGGCGAGCGCGTCGTCGCCACTTTGCTCGAGCTGGCGGCAGCGCATGACGGGGCTCGGATCCTCGCCGTCACGCACGGTGGGCCCATCCGAGCCGCCTTCGCCTTCGCAGCCGGGACGACGCACGCGGAGGCGCGCCGCCGCGGGCCGGTACTCGCCAACGCCGTCGTCGTCGAATTCGCGGTCGGGGGCGGCGCGTTTCGCCGACTAGACTGAGGTCCGACCCGTTGGAGGACTACACCAACAAGTACAAAGGCGAGCAGGTCGAGGTTGCCCTCTTCGGCGGCGACTACCAGGACGGTGTCCTGACGGCGTACTGCCTCCTCGACGACGTCGCGCACCTCGAGTTGAACGGACACATCCTGATCCCGCTGCAGAACATCGCCTCGCTCCACTGCTCGAGCCGCTGCGACGCGCCGGAGCCGGACTGGCCGCCCCGCGGGCTCGACGAGGACGAGCAGCTCGACGACGGCTCCGGCTGAGCATGAGCGGGCGCCTGCTCGTTACGTGGAACGTCCTGAAGGCGTGGCTGCTCCTCGCCGGCTGCTGCATCGTCGTGGGCGCGATCGGCTGGGCAATCGGCGGCTACCGGCTTCTCTCGCTGGCGGTCTTCTTCACGCTGCTCGTGGCAGGCGCGGCCTATTGGTATGCCGACCGCGTCGCGTTGGGAATGGTGGGCGCCCGCGAGCTTCCTGTCGGCGCATCCCCAGGGCTGCACGCCACGGTCGGCCGGCTCGCCGCACTCGCCGGAGTCGGCAAGCCGCGGCTGTACCTGCTCGACGATGGGCTCCCACGCGCGCTGGCCGCAGGGCGTGGCGCGCGAGGGTCGGCGATCGCCGTCAGCCGCGGCCTGCTCGCGGCTGCGCCCCCTGCGGAGCTCGAGGGCGTGCTGGCCCATGAGCTCGCGCACATCAAGAACCGCGACGTCCTCGTCCAGACGGGAGCGGTCGTGGTTGCGGGCGCGCTGATCGAAACAAGCCGGGTCGGTGGATGGTTCCAGCGTGCATTGCTCTTCGTTCTCGGGCCCATCGCCTCGGCGCTCGTACACCTGCTGCTCTCGCCGAAGCGAGAGTTCGTTGCCGACCGCGCCGCGGCGACGCTATGCGGCTCGCCCCACGGCCTCGCCGACGCACTGATCCGGCTCGAGCGCGCCGCGGAGCTCGTCGAGTTCCGCGCCAATCCTGCGACGGAGCCGCTCTACACCTTCAACCCGTTCGCCGAGGAAGGCCTCGCTGGGCTCTTCGTCACGCATCCACCGATCGGCGAGCGCGTCCGCCGACTACGCCAGCTCGACCCGGACTGGCGCGAGAAGCTTCGTGCCGCTTGAGGTCTCTGCCTAGCGGAGCGGAGTTTGCTCCGCGGAGCGTTCTCCGCGGGAAGCGCGTGTTCCTAGCGAGGGGGTTCGTGGGGGGAACCGGATTCCCCCACGGTTCTAGTCGGCGGCGACCTACTCTCCCGGGAGGTTTCCCTCCGAGTACCATCGGCGCGAGCGGGCTTAACTTCTCTGTTCGGAATGGGAAGAGGTGTACCCCCGCTGCTATGACCGCCCAATTGTCAGAGGCACCGCGTCGAGCCGCTGCTCTCGCGCACCCTCAAAACTCCATAGCAACGCCACACGTGTTCAAAATCAAGACCTCGGGCAATTAGTACGGATCAGCTGAACGCATTGCTGCGCGTGCACCGTCCGCCTATCGACGTGGTGGTCTACCACGGCCCTTACTCCCTCGAGGGGATGGGAGGTCTCATCTCGAGGTGGGCTTCCCGCTTAGATGCTTTCAGCGGTTATCCCATCCAGGCGTGGCT
>JBKPFI010000183.1:0-2907 GCA_046728775.1 Actinomycetota bacterium
CTGCTGACCCTCGGTCAGCGACTTGTAGCCTTCCCCTGCAATCGCCGAGAAGTGGACGAAGACGTCTTCGCCGCCTTCGCGCTCGATGAAGCCGTAGCCCTTCTCGTTCGAGAACCACTTAACGGTGCCCTTGGGCAAAACGTTCTCCCTTCGTACCAACAAACAACGACGGCCCGGGCACCGAGCCGCCGACCTACTGTGAAGCGGCGCGAACCTTAGCCGCTATCCCTCCAGAGGGCAAGATCGCCCGGCTCGCTCGATCGCGCCTCCCCCGGTCGCGCCGGCCGGGCGGGCGCCTCAGCGCCCGGCCTGCGGAAACGCAAGAACGCCGCGCCGGTACCGCGCCGCCCGAACCGTGTTCTGGAGCAGCATCGCGATCGTCATCGGACCGACGCCGCCGGGGACAGGCGTGAGGAACGCGGCCCGGGCCGCCGCGTCCGGGTCGACGTCGCCGACGACGCCCGACTCGGTGCGGTTGATCCCGACGTCGACGACCGCCGCGCCCGACTTGACCATGTCCGCGGAGACGATCTCCGGCGCTCCCGCGGCGACGACGAGCACGTCGGCGTCGAGTGTGTGGCGAGCCAGGTCGTCGGTGTGCGAGTGGCAGATCGTGACCGTCGAGTGCGCTTGCAGCAACAGGTGCGCGACCGGCTTCCCGACGATGTTGCTCCGCCCGACCACGACGGCCCGCGCGCCGTCCAGCGGGATCGCGTACTCGGCCAGCAGCGCCATCACGCCGAGCGGCGTCGCCGGCACGTGGGTCGGCCGGCCGAGGTAGAGCTGCCCGGCATTGACCGGATGGAATCCGTCGACGTCCTTCGCCGGGTCGACGGCCGCGATCACGCGCGCCTCGTCGATGTGGTCGGGCAACGGCAGCTGCACGAGGATCCCGTCGATCGCGTCGTCGGCGTTCAGGTCGGCGACGAGCTCGAGCACCTCGTCCTCGGAGATCTCGTGCGGCACCTTGTGGTCGACCGACACGATCTCGACCTCCGAAGCGGCCTGGTGCTTGAGGCGCAGGTAGATCGTCGACGCCTCGTCCTCGCCGACCTGCACGGTCGCGAGCCCGACCTCGCCGAGCTCCTGCACCTCCTCGGCGACCTGCGCGCGGATCCGCTCGGCGAGCGGTCCCCCCTCCATCAGGGTCGCGGTCATCCGCTAAGGGATCGGCAGCTGAACGTCGCTGACGTCGAGGCCGAGGGACTGCGCGAGGCGGACGCCGATGTCGATGTCCTCCTTGAGCTTCTCGATGTCGCGCTCGCGCATCGCGCTGCCGATGAAGGCGCGCTCCTTCGGCCGCCAAAGGGCGTGCTGGACGAAGGTCGGCAGCAGTCGGTTCGCCGCGTCCACGAGCGCGCGCTTCGTCTTCGCGTCCGCGTTGCGCAGAAGCACCTTTTCGTACGCCATGCCCGCTCCGTGGTGAATGCCGTCGTCCGTCGTTAGGCGATTGCAGAGATCTTCGAGCACCGTCCCGCGGGACGCTCGGGCGATCAGCCGGAAGCGCGAGATGATCAGCCGTTCGTAGAAGACCTGCATCTGGAAGACCTTCTCCTCGAGCGTGTCCGCCTCCAGCGTCATGTGCGCGAGCTCGTCCAGATACGGGTCGCGCTCCGCCGTGCCGCCCGCCTCCTCGATCAGCTTCAGCCACGCCTCGGTGTGGCGCGACTCGTCCTGCACCATGGTCGAGTAGTAGAGCTTCGCCTCGGCGTCGGGCGCGATGTTGAGCAGCTGTGACGACATCTCGCAGGCGAGCATGTCCGCCTGGAGCTGCTGCGTCAGGACCGACCGCCACATGTCCTTGCGGCGCGCCTGACGCTCAGGCGAGCCCTTGCCCTCCGGGATCGGCGGCAGCTCGCCCCACGGCAGGTCACGTACCTGCCATTCCTGGCGCTTGGCGAGCTCGTAGAAGCGGAGGACTCCTGCGAATGCCTCGCGCTCTTCGCGCTCCTGGTCGATGACTTGCTCGGTCGCCACGATCGGCAGCTTAAGCTCAACGACGTGAACGTGCCGAAGTGGCCCAGGAAGAACGACGCCGAGTCGATTCGGGCGCGGCAGCAGGCGCTCGGCCTCGACGGCGAGGTCACCCGTATCGACCTCGAGCCGTTTGCCCGTGCGCAGGAGATGCTGACCGGCGCGGCCGTGATCCCGGTCTCCGTCGTCGGGCCGCTCGAGCTCGAGCTCGGCGACTACGAGCTCAGCGAACCGGGCGGATCGCTCACTGAGAAGGGACGAAGCCGGGATTCGGTCTACGTGCCACTTGCCCACACCGAGGGCGGCCTCTCCGCCTCGCTGCACCGGGGCGCGCGGGCGGTCGCCGACTCGGGCGGCTTCCGGACGTACGTCCTCGCGGACCGGATCACGCGCGCCTCGTGCTTCGTGTGTGCCTCCGCCGCCGACGCGATCAAGCTCGCGCATTGGATCGAACGCGAGCTCGACGCGATGCGCGAGTGGCTGGAGGCGAACGACGACCCCTCGCTCTCGAGGTTCGCGCGCCTGCGCGAGGCCAAGACGCACGTCGTCGGCCCGATGTGCCACGTGCTGTGGCGCTGGACGACCGGCGACGCCGTCGGCGCGAACATGATGACGCGCAACTCGTACGTGCTGAACATGGGCTACGTCATGGAGCGCGCGCCCGTGAAGCCGGAGCGGTCGATCCTCGAGGCGAACATGGGCGGCGACAAGAAGCCGTCCTTCGAGTACTTCCAGAGTGGTCATGGCAAGACGGTGCTCGCCGAGACGACGTTGACCGAAGAGGCGGTGCGACGCGTGCTTCGGACGAAGCTCGACGACCTCGCCGAGCTCGCCTGGGCCGGAACGCACGGTGCGGTGGCCTCCAGGATGCAGTCGGTGGCGTTCACGCCCGCCTCCGCGATCGCCGCGATCTTCGCCGCCACCGGCCAGGAC
>JBKPFI010000297.1:0-6749 GCA_046728775.1 Actinomycetota bacterium
CGCGGGATCCACATCTCGATCTGGCTCGTGCTGTTGCTCGCGGCACTGCTCACTGCCATGGGAGGGATCCTGATCGGCCTGCCGACGCTGCGCCTGCGTGGTGACTACCTGGCGATCGTGACGCTCGGCTTCGGCGAGATCATCCCGCAGTTCGTGCGCAACGCGGACAGCCTGCACGGCTTCGACCTGACGCACGGCACGTTCGGGATCAGCCCGATCGACTCGCCAGGCTTCGGCAACACGCTCAAGGACGCCGTAGGGCTACCCGCGAGCTACCAGCAGGAGTTCGACGCCGACCGCCTCTTCTTCTGGACCGCCGTCGCGCTGCTGCTGGTGACGATCTTCTGCTGCATCCGGTTGCGTGACTCGCGGCTCGGCCGCGCCTGGATCGCGATCCGCGAGGACGAGACCGCCGCCGGGGCGATGGGCGTCCCGCTGATGCGGACGAAGACCTGGGCCTACGCGATCGGCGCGTTCTTCGGCGGCGCCGCGGGGGCCTACGTCGCGAGCTTCAACGCGGGCGCGTTCCCGAGCCAGTTCAGCTTCAACATCTCGGTCTTCCTGCTCTGCATGGTGATCCTCGGCGGGATGGGCTCGATCTGGGGCGTCACCATCGCGGGCGCGATCCTCGCGTGGCTGAACGTCGAGGGGCTGGCGAACATCGGTACGTGGCTGAACGACAACGTCTTCCCGGCGAGCCACCAGATCGAGGTCGCGAAGTACCAGTTCGGGATCTACGGGGTCATCATCGTGCTGATGATGATGTTCCGGCCGCAAGGGCTGATACCGGAGGCGCGGCGGAAGCGCGAGATCGAGGAGGCGGACCTCCACGGGCCCCTGGACGAGCCGATCTACGAGATGCGGGGCGCCGACGAGCCGGGAGCCGGCGAGCGAGGTGCAGCGGGGAGCGTTCCCCGGGGATGAGTGCGAATGACAACCTGCTCGTCGCCAGCGAGGTGCGGAAGGAGTTCGGCGGCCTGATCGCCGTGAACGACCTCACCTTCACGATCCCGCAGAGGTCGGTGGTCAGCCTGATCGGGCCCAACGGCGCCGGGAAGACGACCTTCTTCAACACCCTGACCGGACTCTACAAGGTCACCGCCGGCGAGATCGTCTTCGACGGCGAGGACGTCACTAACATGCCTCCGCACGCGATCACCGAACGGGGCGTGGGGCGGACCTTCCAGAACATCCGGCTGTTCCCGCAGATGACCGCGCTCGAGAACGTGCTGGTCGGGATGCACTCGCGGCTGAAGGGCGGGATCCTCGGCTCGGTCCTGCACACGCCGAGAGTCAAGCGCGAGGAGCGGGAGGCACGGGAGAAGGCCCGCGAGCTGCTTGCCTTCGCCGGGCTGCGCCGCGCGGACGACGAGCTGGCCGAATCGCTGGCCTACGGCGACCAGCGGCGGCTCGAGGTCGCACGGGCGCTCGCGACCGAGCCGAAGCTGCTCCTGCTTGACGAGCCGACTGCGGGCATGAACCCGCAGGAGACGGTGGCGTTCATGGACTTCGTCGCGCGCTTGCGGGAGCAGCGGCCCGTCGCGATCCTGTTGATCGAGCACGACATGAAGGTCGTGATGGGCATCTCCGAGCGGGTCACGGTGCTGGACTACGGCGAGAAGATCGCCGAAGGCACCCCGCTCGAAGTGCAGAAGGACGAGCGCGTGATCGAGGCCTACCTCGGAAAGGGGGCCACCCAGTGAGCAGCAGGACGAACGGCGAGGTCGTCCTCCAGGTCGAGGAGATCCACACCTTCTACGGCACGATCGAGGCGCTGAAGGGGATCTCGATCGACGTCCGCGAAGGCGAGATCGTCACGCTCATCGGGGCCAACGGCGCCGGGAAGTCGACGACGCTGCGCTCGATCAACGGGCTCAACCAGCCGCGTGAGGGAACGATCACGTTCCGCGGCAAGAACATCACGCGCCGCCCGCCGCACGAGATCGTCGGGATGGGTATCTCGCAGTCCCCGGAAGGACGCCGCCTGTTCCCGCACATGTCGGTGCTGGAGAACCTCGAGATGGGTGCCTTCCAGCGCAACGACCGGCGGGAGATCCGCGAGGACCTCGACCGCGTCTACGGGCTCTTCCCGCGCCTCGCCGAACGGAAGCACCAGAAGGCCGGCACGCTCTCCGGCGGCGAGCAGCAGATGTGCGCGATCGGGCGCGCGCTGATGGCGCGGCCGCAGCTGCTGATGCTCGACGAGCCGTCGATGGGCCTCGCGCCGATCTTCGTCGAGAAGATCTTCGAGATCGTCCACGAGATCAACGAGCAGGGGACGACGATCCTCCTCGTCGAGCAGAACGCACTGATGGCGCTGGATGCCGCCGACCGCGGCTACGTGCTGGAGACCGGCCACGTCGCGCTCTCGGACGACGCGAAGAGCCTCCGCGAGAACGAGCAGGTCCGCAAGACCTACCTCGGCGAGACCTAGGCTCTTAAGCCTCGACCCGAAGCGGAAAATAGGGCGGGGAGAGGAGATAGCCGACGCGCGCCGTGCCGCCGGCGCGGCCGTGCGCCATCTCCAGCGCCGCGCCGAGGCCGCGCGCGGGGACGAACCCGAGCTGGCGAGCCGCCACCGCGTCGCGGCAGCCGGCGATGATCACCGAACCCAGCCGCGCGAGCGCAGGCGCACAGCCGGCCCAGTCGGCGAACGGCAGCAGAGGGAGACAGGTCCGGCCCTCGCGATAGGCGGCGATCGCGCGCTCGTCCATGACGGCTGCTCGCTCTGCGGCGCCGAGGTCCTCCGGCTCGCGCGGCCCGGTGCGCAGCGCCTGGAAGATGGCGCGGTACGGCTGCTGGGTCGGGTGCGCGAAGTGGCGGTGAAAGCGGTGCAGCAGGATCACCGTCCCGCCCTCGACGAGCGGGAACGCTTCGCGCCACAGGCGCAGCGCGAGACCGAGCCCGAGGTAGGCGGCGAGCAGCGGGTTCGGGCGCTCGCGCGGAAGGTGCGGCGTCGTCCGCGGGATCCCGATCACGATCGCGTCGAGTCGCCGGTCGAGCGTCGCAGACCGAGCCTCGACGGCGCGCAGCAGGGCCTCCGCGTGCGCCACCGAAGGCGGCCCTGCGAAGGCCGTGGCCGCGCTGAGCTCGCGTCGGATCGAGCGCAGCACCTGGCTGCGCGCAAAGCCGGGGAGAAGCGTGAAGCCGCGGCGGAACGGCGACCGTGCGATTCGCTCGCCTGCCTCGGGGTCGTACGGGTAGCCGCGGGCAGCGGCGCCGAAGCGCGGCTGCTCGAGGACGAGGGACGCGCCGATCAACGGGACGCGGTCGGCGAGCCGGCGCTCCAGCTCGACGGCGAGCCGCCAACCCTGGGAGGCTCCGGTCTCGAGCAGCGAGTACGCCGTCGCCGAGCGCAGCGCCTCGGCGTTGCCGCAGGCGAGCAGGAGCGCCGGCCCTCCGTGGACGACGGTCTCGGCGCCGCTGACGGTGAGCACGAGATCGGTCTCGAGCAGGGCGCGGTTCAGATGCAGCGTCGTAGTCCCGCCCGATTCGAGCTCGACGAGCCCGGGGTCCTCGGCGTCGTGGACGACGACGCTGCCGTGGAAGCGCCGCGCGAAGCCGCGCGAGACGATCCCCAGCGCATCCATGTCGTGCGGAGCCGGGCGCCGCGTCAGCCCCGTCGCCACGAGCAGCGTCTGCCGTTCTGTCGGCACGCCAGCGCGCTCGAGCTCGGCGGACGCGGCGGCGAGCGCGTCCTGCCGGGGGTCGGGCAGCGCCCCGGGCAGGGGGAGGGCGGGTGGCTCGACGACGATCGTCGCCCGGCCGCCGCGGGTCACGAGCGCCTCCAGCGGGCTGCCCGCGAGCGGGAACCTGAGCGCGTCGCGCACCGCCGCCCGCACGTCGGCGGGCGCCTCGCCGGGCGGGGGCGGCCGCAACACGACCGCGTCGTCGGGTGCCTCCACGACCGTCAGGCGCGTGCCGAACAGCAACGGGACCCGCTGCACTACGGAATGGAGCGGTAGAGCCGCAGGAAGCTCGTGCGGAAGCCGCGCCTCGGCCAGAACCGCGAGGCCCAGAGGTTTGTCATCCGCCAGTCGGTCGTCATCACGGGATACCCGTGCTCGTGCGCCCACCGGATCACGTGGGCCGTCAGCGCGCGCCCGACGCCCGTGCCGCGCGCCGCCGGCTCGGTCGAGGCCTGCGCGAGATCGATGCTGTTCTCCGGAACGCGCAGGTCAGGGGGCCGGCGGTAGAGCAGGAACTGGCCGACAACCCTCCCGTCCCGCTCGGCCACGAACAGCTCGAACTCGCTGTCGTTGCCCTCGAGCCACTCGGCCAGGACCTCGTCCTGCGTCTGGAGCGGCACGTCCGAGAAGCTGGGCGAAGGCTGCATCGACGCCGACATCTCGAGCTCGAGCCGCGCGGCCTCGCGGAAGTCGTCGCGGGTGCCGCGCCTGATCGTCGCACCCCCGTCGAAGGGCTCCTCTGGCCCCGTCTGGCGGATTGCGAGCGCGGCGGAGGAGCCGAAGCAGAGCCTGAACCACGCGTCGACGAGCTCGGTGTCGAACGAGGGCACGAAGACCGCGTGTTTCGTGAGGCCCTGCTCGACCCAGCCCCGCGCCGCACCTGCGTAGAGGTCGCGCACGAGCTCGGGATCGCCGGCAAGTGCGTGCCCGGCGATGCCGACGCGCATCCAGGTGGGACCGTTCCAGATCTCCTGCGGCGACGCGATGAGGTACCCGTCGTCGGCGAAGACGCCCGCCGCGCCCTCCTCGCGCCATTCGCGCTCGACTGCGGCCAGCGGGTCGGCGAGCTCGGGCAGCAGGGGCTCGGCGGCGCGATGCCGCGCATGACGGGCCGCGAGCAGCTCCGCCGCAGCGTCCACGTGCTCGTCGGAGAACGGAACGACTTCGAGGCGCGCCACGCGACGTAGACTCGCAGAGATGTCTCCGAAGACGCTCACCGGAGCGGAGCTGCAGCTCGACGACGGCCCCGCGCGGGAGTCGGATCTCTTCCTCGTCGACGGCAACAACCTCGCCTACCGGGCCTTCTACGCGCTTCCCGAGGAGCTCGCGACGAGCGAGGGCTTCTCGACGAACGCGCTGCTCGGCTTCACGAACATGCTCTTCAAGCTGCTCGCCGACTACCGGCCGAAGGGCGTGGCCGTGGCCTGGGACACGCGGCCGGTGCACCGGACCGAGCTGCTCGAGACGTACAAGATCGAGCGTAAGCCGATGCCCGGCCTCCTGCGCGAGCAGTTCCCGTACTTCCGCCCGATCGTCGAGGCGTTCGGCTACCGCAACCTCGAGTTCGACGGCTGGGAGGCGGACGACGTGATCGCGACGCTGGCCCACCGGGCCGACGAGGCCGGGGTCAAGACCACCGTCGTCTCGACCGACCGCGACGCGTTCCAGCTCGTCAGCGAGAACGTCGCGCTGATGATGACCCCGCGGGGCGTCTCCGATGTCCACGTCTACACGCCGGAGCGTGTCGAGCTCCGCCTCGGGATCCAGCCCGAGCAGGTGCCGGACTTCATCGGGCTCAAGGGCGACCCGTCCGACAACATCCCCGGCGTTCCGGGCATCGGCGACAAGACGGCGGGGCAGCTGATCGCCCAGTACGGCTCGCTCGAGGAGGTGCTCGCCCACGTGGACGAGCTCTCACCGGCGCGCTCGAAGGCGATCGCCGCGCACGCCGACCAGGCGCTCGCGGCGAAGCAGCTCGCGACGATGCGCCGCGACCTCGAGCTCGACTGCGACCCGGCCGAGCTCGTCCTCTCGCCGCCCGACCGCTCGCAGCTGAAGGAGATGTTCAGGCGCTTCGAGTTCCGCAACCTGCTCAACCGCGTGGACGAGCTCGACGAGGCCGTGCCGGCAGCCGCGCTGAAGGCGACCGGCGTCGAGGTGCTGTGGCGCGAGGAAGCAAGTAACAGTCTGTTACTAGGTCACGGTCCCGTGGCCCTCTCAGGCGACGACGGACGCATCGCCGCGGCGGCGGGGGAGGAGGTCGTCGTCTCTCCGCGGCCGGCCCGCCTCGACGGCGAGCTGATCGTCCACGACGCGAAGTCGCTACGCGTCGCAGCCGAGGACGACACGATGATCCTTGCGTATTTGATCGAGCCGAGCCGGGCGGAGTACGAGCTCGACGACCTCGCCGCCGAGTACGGGATCGAGCTCCTGCCGGTGCCCGAGGCCGACGAGGAGACGGCTGCGCTCGTCCGTCACGCCGCCGCGACGCTGCGCCTGCGCGACCAGCTGCTGGAGCGAGTCCGCGAGCGCGGCGAGGAGCCGCTCTACCGCGAGATCGAGCTCCCGCTGACCGAGGTGCTGGCCGCGATGGAGGCCGCGGGCGTCAAGGTCGAGACCTACCGCATGGGCGAGATCACCGCCCGCCTCGCCGACCGCGTCGAGGAGCTCGAGGCGCGCGCGTACGAGCTCGCGGGCGAGGAGTTCGTGCTCGGCTCGACACAGCAGGTGGCCCGGATTCTGTTCGAGAAGCTCGAGCTCACGCCGGGCCGCAAGGGCAAGACCGGCTACTCGACCGACACCCGAGTCCTGCGCTCGATCCGCGGCGAGCACGAGCTCGTCGGCGTGATCGAGGAGTGGCGCGAGTACTCGAAGCTCCTCAACACCTACCTCGGGCCGCTACCGACGCTGATCGGCGAGGACGGCCGCCTGCACACGACCTTCAACCAGGCGGTCGCCGCTACGGGCCGCCTCTCGACCACGAACCCGAACCTACAGGCGATCCCCATCCGCACGGAGCTCGGCCGTGAGATCCGCTCGGCCTTCGTGGCCGAGGCGGGA
>JBKPFI010000277.1:0-8449 GCA_046728775.1 Actinomycetota bacterium
CGCAAGGAGGCCAAGGCCTACGGGACGTCCAACCGGCTCGAAGGAGTGTTCCAGGAGGGCGAGCGGGCCTGCCTCGTCGAGGACGTGGTCACCTCCGCGGGGGCGGCCATCGAGGCGGTCGAGGCGCTGCGTGGGGCGGGGCTCGAGGTGGAGACCGCGATCTGCGTCGTCGACAGGGAGGAGGGCGGAACCGACGCCCTCGCCGCAGCAGGGGTCCGTTTGCAGGCGCTTTTTCGCGCGTCGGACCTGCAGAATGCTTCCAAAAGTGCCGCAAAACCGCATGGTTGAGCCGAAAGCCGAACCCTGTTAGGGTCTGGCGCCAAGATTTACCAATCGGGAAGAGAGGAGCGACTGTGACGAAGCAAGAGTTCGTCGACCGGGTGGCCCAGCGAGCGAGTCTGTCGAGGCGTGAAGCTGGAGAGGCGGTCGACGCAGTGCTCGACTCGATCACGGATGTCCTGCGGCAGGGGGGCGAGGTCAACTTCACGGGGTTCGGGAAGTTCTCGACTCAGCACCGCAAGGAGCGGCAAGGCGTCAACCCGCGGAACCCGAGCCAGAAGGTGACCATTCCCGCGGCGACCGTGCCGAAGTTTTCGGCGGGTAGCTCGCTGAAGACCGCCGTCAAGGGCGGCTAGGCCGGCACGTTCTAGGCCGCGAGCTCCTTCGAGCTTTGCGCGAGGGCCGCGAGAGCGGCCCTCGCTGTACCCGGCCGGGCTGCGCGGTAGCCTGAGAGCGAGTGGGCGCCGAGCCTGCACTCGCGACCGCGCTGTTCGCCGACCGCCTCGCGGAGGCGGTCGAGCGCAAGCGCTCGCAGCTGCTGGTCGGGCTCGATCCGCGGCCGGATCTGCTTCCGGTCGAGCTCGCCGGCGGCGCGCACCTCTCGCGCGAATCGGCGGCCGAGGCGTGCGGGCGCTTCTGCCGCGGGATCGTCGACGCGGTTGCGCCGCACGTGGTCGGCGTCAAACCCCAGCTGGCCTTCTTCGAGGCGCTCGGCCCGGACGGGCTGCGCGCGCTGGAGGACGTCTGTGCGTACGCGCGCGCGGCGGGGCTGATCGTCCTGGCCGACGCGAAGCGCGGAGACATCGGCTCGACGTCGCGCGCCTATGCCAGGGCGTACCTCGAGTCGCCCGGGGACGGCCCGCCGCTGGCAGACGCCCTGACCGTCAACCCGTACCTCGGCCGCGACTCGCTCGAGCCGTTCCTCGGCGCGTGCCGGCGAAACGGCGGCGGCATCTTCTGCGTGGTCAAGACCTCGAACGAAGGCGGCGCCGACATCCAGGACCTCGTGCTATCCGACGGCCGCCCGCTCTGGCACCACGTCGCGCGGCTCGTGCACGAGCTCGGCGAGGACCTCGTCGGCAACCGGGGCCTGTCGAGTGTCGGCGCGGTGGTGGGGGCGACCCACCCGCGCGCCGTCGGCGAGGCCCGACGCCTGCTGCCGCAGGCGATCCTGCTGCTGCCGGGCGTCGGGACTCAGGGGGCTACGCCGGCCGACCTCGCGCGAGCCTTCACGAGCGGGCCGGCCAGCGCGCTCGTCAACGCCTCGCGCAGCGTGATCTACGCCTTCCGGAACGGCCGGGAGGACTGGCGCGGGGCGGCGTCGCTCGAGGCGGCGCGGCTGCGGCGCGAGGTCTGGGCAGTCTCCGGCTGGTAGCGCGTGGCACGCGCACGGCGGGAAGCGAAGCGCTACGCCGCGCCTGCGGCGTTCCTGCTCGCGGTGACCATCGCGGTGCTGCTCGTGCGCTCCGGGCTACGGTCGGACGCGACGCCCGAGGCCACGAGCCGCCTCACAACCACGACGCAGACAGTGACCACCACCCCGGTGCCGCCGCGCCGCCGGCGCTACTACCGGCTCCGCGCCGGCGAGACGCTCAGTGACGTCGCGATCAGGTTCGACACGAGCGTGGAGCAGCTGCTGGCGCTCAACCCGGGGATCCAGCCGACGAACCTGACCGTCGGCCAGCGCGTTCGCGTGAAGTGACTAGAGTGGCGCCGCTCGTGAAGGGCCTCGTCGTTGCCGCCGCCGCCGCGGCCTTCGCGCTTGCGGCTCCCGTGCTCGCCGCGCCGCCGCAGGTGACAGGGCGCGCCTACCTCGTCGAGAACGGCTCGACCGGGGAGGTCCTGCTCGCGCACGACGCGCGCGAGCGCGTGCCCGTCGCGAGCATCACGAAGCTGATGACCGTGCTGCTGACGCTCGAGCGCGCGCGGCCCGGCGAGGTGGTCACGGTCAGTCCCGGGGCCGCCGAGGTCGGGGAGTCGAGTGCGAACCTGCGGCCGGGCGAGCGCCTGACCGTGCGCGAGCTGCTGGAGGCCGCCCTGATCCAGAGCGCCAACGACGCGGCCGACGCCCTCGCCGACTACGTGGGCAACGGGAGCCAGGCTCGCTTCGTCGCGATGATGAACGCGAAGGCGCGCCGGCTTGGCTTGAGGGACACGCATTTCGTCCGCCCGGACGGCCTCGACGCGCCGGGCCACGTTTCCAGCGCTCGTGACGTGACGCTGCTCGCGCGGATCGTGATGCACCGGCCGCTCGTCCGGAAGATCGTGAAGCGCCGCGCCGCGACGATCTCCGGCGGGCGCACACTGCATACCTGGAACGACCTGCTCTCGAGCTACCCGGGGATCTTCGGCGTGAAGACGGGCCACACCTCGGCCGCCGGCTGGTCGGAGGTCGCCTCGGCGCGTCGGCGGGGCGTCACCGTTTACGCCACGCTGCTCGGCAGTCCCGACCGTTCGACCCGCAACGCCGACCTCACGGAGCTGCTGGACTGGGGGTTCTCGCGCTACCGGCCTGCGGCACTCGTCGTCAAGGGCCGCCCCTACGCCGAGGCGGAGGTCGGGTACGGGCGCACGCCGGTCGCGCTCGTTGCCACGGGCTCGCTGACACCGGCCGTGCGCGTCGGGGTTCCGGTCGTGCGCCGCATCGTCGCCGCCGACGCCGCGGAGCTCCCCATCCGCCGCGGGCAGCCGCTGGGCGAAGTGCGCGTCTACCAGCGCGGACGGCTGCTCGGCCGCGTTCCGCTCGTCGCTGCCCGCTCGGCCGGCCGCCCGGGGGTTGCGGGCCGCGCGGGCTGGTATGCCCGGCGTACCCTGGACCACATGGCGGGCTGGTTCTCGTGAGCATGATCGTGACCGTCACCATGAACGCGGCGATCGACCGCACGCTGACGGTGCCGAACTTCCAGCGGGGCCAGCGACACCGTGCGACCGTGGGGCTGACCCTCGCCGGCGGCAAGGGCATCAACCTCGCGCGCGCCCTGAAACGCCTCGGCGTGCCCGTCGTCGCCACCGGCCTCGCCGGCGGCCGGACGGGGACCCGGGTCGTCGAGGAGCTGACGGCCGAGGCGATCCTGAACGACTTCGTCCGCATCGACGGCGAGTCGCGCACCTCGACGGCGATCGTCGACCCGACCGGCTCGACCTACACCGAGGTGAACGAATGGGGCCCGCACGTCGGGCCGGAGGAGCTCGAGATGCTGCTCGACAAACTCGCCTACCTGTCGCAGGGCGCGGACTATGTGGTCTTCGCGGGCTCGCTTCCGCGCGGGATCGAGGACGACTTCTACGCGGAGGCCGTCCGGGAGCTGAACCGCCGCGGTGCCCAGACGGTGCTCGACTCCGAGGGCGAGCCGCTGCGTCTGGGCGTCCAGGCCGAGCCGTTCCTGGTCTCGCCCAACGAGCGCGAGGCGGAGGCGCTGGTCGGCCAGGAGTTCAACGACGATGACGACTTCCTCACCGGCCTCGAGACGATCGTCGAGATGGGCGCACGAAACGTCCTGATCACGCGCGAGTCGGGCTGCTGGGCGCTCTTGCGGGCCGAGCGCCGGCTGAGCCGCTACCGCGCGACCGCGCCGCAGGTCGACCCGATCTCCGCGGTCGGCTCCGGCGACGTGCTGCTGGCGGGCTTCATCGCAGCGCGGCTGGAGGGCCGCTCGGACGAGGAGGCGCTGCGCGCGGCCGTCGCGGCGGGCGCTGCCTCGACGCTGGAGATCGGCGCGGGGCGCCTCGAGCCGCGCGAGGCTGGGCGGCTGGTCGCCTCGGTCGAGGTCTCGCAGCTCGAGGCGGTGTCGAGCGAGTGACCCCGTCTGGGGGCGGTGGTACGATCGCCCTCTACTTGAGAGACAACGGCGCAAGCGGTTCTTCGGCCCAGGCGATGTCAACGGCGCCTGGGCCTTTGTGCATCGAGGGCACGAGGAGGTAGCCGGTGGAGATCGAGATCGGCAGGGGGAAGAAAGCGCGCCAGGCGTACGGGTTCGACGACATCGCGATCGTGCCCTCGCGGCGGACGCGCGACCCACAGGACGTCGACATCGGCTGGAAGCTCGGGCCGCACCTGCTCGAGCTGCCGCTGATCGCGTCGGCGATGGACGGGGTCGTCTCGCCGGAGGTCGCGATCCAGCTGGGCCAGCTGGGCGGGCTCGGGGTGCTGAACCTCGAGGGGATCTTCACGCGGTACGAGAGGCCCGAACGTGAGCTGGAGAAGATCGCCAAGCTGTCGAAGGAGAAGGCGACCGCGGGGATGCAGGAGATCTACGCCCGGCCGGTCGAGCCGAAGCTGATCGCGGCGCGGATCGAGGAGATCAAGCGCGCGGGCGTGCTCGCGGCGGGGTCGCTGACGCCGCAAAAGGTGCGCGACTACTACGAGATCGCGCTCGAGGCCGGGCTCGACATCCTCGTCATCCAGGGGACCGTGGTCTCGGCCGAGCACGTCTCGTCGAACGGGCACGCGCTCAACCTGAAGGACTTCATCTCGTCGCTGCCGATCCCGGCCATCGTGGGCGGCTGTGCCTCGTACCAGACGGCGTTGCACCTGATGCGGACCGGCGCCGAGGGAGTGCTGGTCGGCGTGGGCCCGGGGCAAGCGTGCACCACGCGGGGCGTGCTGGGCGTCGGCGTCCCACAGGCGACGGCGATCGCGGATGCGACGGCGGCGCGCGTGCAGCATCTGCTCGAGACCGGCAAGTACGTCAACGTGATCGCGGACGGCGGCATGCGGACCGGCGGCGACATCTCCAAGGCGGTTGCGTGTGGCGCGGACGCGGTGATGATCGGCTCGCCGCTCGCCCGGGCGAAGGAGGCGCCGGGACGCGGCTTCCACTGGGGGATGGCGACCTTCCACCCGACGTTGCCGCGCGGCGCGCGGGTTGCGGTCGAGCAGAACGCGACCCTGGAGGAGATCGTGATCGGCCCCGCGCGGGAGAACGACGGGACCTTGAACCTGATGGGGGCGCTGCGGACGTCGATGGCGACCTGCGGGTACGAGTCGATCCACGACTTCCAGAAGGCCGAGGTGATGCTCGCGCCGGCGATCAAGACCGAAGGCAAGTCGCTCCAGCAGGCGCAGCACATCGGGATGGGCTGATGGGCGAGGTGGTAGCTCTTCCGGTGCCCGAGCCCGGGCCGGAGGAGCGGCCCGTCTTGGTGCTCGACTGCGGCGGCCAGTACGCGCAGCTGATCGCGCGGCGTGTGCGGGAGGCACGGGTCTACTCGGAGCTCGTGCCGCACTCGATCTCGGCGGCGGAGGCGAGGGCGCGGCGGCCGCGGGCGCTCGTGCTCTCGGGAGGGCCCGCGTCGGTGTACGCGCCGGGTGCGCCGCGGGTGGATCTGGGGTTGTTCTCGCTCGGGGTGCCGACGCTCGGCATCTGCTACGGGATGCAGCTGATGGCGCAGGAGCTCGGCGGTGAGGTCGAGCGGACCGGTGTCTCGGAGTTCGGGAAGACGGAGGTGCGGGCGGCGGGCGAGAGCGCGCTGTTCGCCGGGCTTCCCGAGGAGCAGACGGGGTGGATGAGCCATCGCGACTCGGTCACCGCGGCGCCTGAGGGCGCCCGCGACACGGCCGGCTCGCCGGCCGCGGCAATCGCCGCCTTCGAGGATCCGGAGCGGCGGCTCTACGGCGTGCAGTTCCACCCGGAGGTCGTGCACACGCCGCACGGGCAGGAGCTGCTGAAGAACTTCCTCTACGCGGTCGCGGACGCGCCGCCGACCTGGACAGCCGCGGCCGTGATCGAGGAGCAGGTCGAGCGGATCCGCGCGCAGGTGGGCTCGGAGCGGGTGCTGTGCGCACTGTCGGGCGGAGTCGACTCGGCGGTCGCGGCCCTGCTCGTCCACAAGGCTGTCGGCGACCAGCTCGTGTGCGTGTTCGTCGACCACGGGCTGCTGCGGAAGGACGAGGCGGCGCAGGTGGTCGAGACGTTCGAGGGGCACTTCCACGTGCCGCTCGTCCACGTCTCGGCGCAGGAGCGGTTCCTCTCGCGGCTCGAGGGAGTCGCCGACCCCGAGGCGAAGCGGAAGGCGGTCGGCGAGGAGTTCATACGGGTGTTCGAGGAAGAGTCGGCGCGGCTCGGTCGGCTGCGGTTCCTCGTCCAGGGCACGCTCTACTCGGACGTGATCGAGTCGGGCGGCGACGCCGCGGTCGCGGCGACGATCAAGTCCCACCACAACGTCGGCGGGCTCCCAGAGGAGATGAAGATGGAGCTCGTCGAGCCGTTGCGGCTGCTCTTCAAGGACGAGGTGCGGCGGGTCGGGGAGGAGCTGGGCCTGCCGGAGCGGATGGTGTGGCGCCAGCCATTCCCAGGGCCGGGGCTGGCGATTCGGATCATCGGCGACGTGACGCGCGAGCGGCTGGAGATCCTGCGGGAGGCCGACGCGATCCTGCAGGAGGAGATCCGCCGCGCCGGGCTCTACCGGGAGCTGTGGCAGTCGTTCGCGGTGCTCCCTGCGATTCGCTCCGTCGGCGTCCAGGGCGACGAGCGGACGTACGGCTATCCAGTCGTGGTGCGGGCGGTCACGAGCGACGACGCGATGACGGCCGACTGGGCGCGGCTGCCCTACGACCTGCTCGAGACGATCTCGTCTCGGATCGTCAACGAGGTGCCAGCAGTCAACCGCGTCGTGCTCGACATCACGTCGAAGCCGCCGTCGACGATCGAGTGGGAATGACGCCGGCGTCCCCCCGAGGGGCCCACTCCGGACACCGCGCTCAAGTAACAGTCTGTTACTAGCGGTTCCAGATCACGCTACGGCAGCGAGGTTCGAACGGCCGAGACCAAGTAACAGTCTGTTACTTGGTCGGCTCTGGCGCGGCGCGTAGCGCGGGGTAGCGGCGCCGCACGTCGTCCACGTACGCGGCCAGGCTCTGCGCGAGCTCCGCATCTGCAAGCTCGAGCACGTTCTCGGCGTTCTTCTCGCCCGAGTGCGAGAGGTTGAACGACCCGACGAAGACCGCGTCGTCGGCGACCACGACCTTCGCGTGCATGAAGTTGTGCAGGCTGCCGATCTCCCAGGGCTCGGAGCGCTTCCCCGAGAAGTCGCCGCCGAGCACTTCCTCCAGCAGCGGGATCTTCCAGGCGACGTTGCCGTTGGCCTTCCACTGGCGGATGACGTCCTCGACCTGGGTCGCGTCTACGCAGCCCGCGATGTCGCCGTCCCTGTCGGCGATCCTTTGCGCCAGCGTCCCGAGCACCGGCGCCGACGTGATGACCGGCGAGCAGACGCGCACGCGCTGGGCCCGGCCGAGCTTCTTCGCGAGCCGGTGCGTGAGCGCATCCGCGAACCCCGGCGTGAACCACGCCCGCACCCGCGTCCCGTCGACCTCGACCGGCCGGGGCTCGACGAAGCCGCTGCGCTCGACGTCGCCGTCGCGCCACAGCTCGTCGAAGTTGAGCGTGAAGGCGCGTGCCAGCTCGGACGACGACACCGTCACGATCACGTTCTCCTGCCTCGACCACGAGTCGTCCGTCCAGTTGGTCGACCCGCTCAGCACCGCCTCGCCGTCACGCACGACGTACTTGTGATGCATCAGGTCGGGAACCCCGGCGATCGCCTTCTCCGGCACTCCCAGAGACGCGATCAGCTGCACGTCGGGCTCCGGCGGGGGCGGCACCGGGATCGGGTTGGCGTGGTCGACGTTGTAGAGGATCCGCACCGCGACGCCGCGCGCCTGCGCCTCTCGGATCGAGCCGCCGACGACCGCCGCAGTCTCCGTGCCGAGGTGGAAGTCGTACTGCGCGAGGTCGAGCGTGCTCCGCGCTGCGGCCATGAACTCGGCGATCTCGCGCGCAACCTCGAGCGCCGGCTGGCCGCCGTCCGTCAAAGTCCGGATGCGGATGGAAGAACTCATCGAGCGGCTTGCGCGCGCCGAGATCGGCGCGACCTTCAACTTCTATCGTGACGGGGACCGCGCCGCGACGCGCCGCGAGCGGCTCCTCGGCTACCTGAACGCTCGCCGCGACGCGCCGCTGCTCCTCGTCGGCGAGGCTCCGGGCTATCGCGGCGCACGCGTCTCGGGGATTCCGTTCACGTCGGAGCGCCAGATCTCCCGCGCCGGGCCTGCCGAGGCCACCGCGACGATCGTGCACCGCGTTCTCGCGGCGCTCGACATCGAGGAGGACGTGCTGCTCTGGAACGTCGTCCCCACGCACCCGGGAACCGAGCAGTCGAACAGGCGTCC
>JBKPFI010000043.1:0-3502 GCA_046728775.1 Actinomycetota bacterium
CGAGCACTTCTTCTCATTGCAAGAAGTACCGCGACAACGGGGCATCGCCCTCGCCCACCACCAGGCGTCCGCTCGGAGGGGCCAAAGACGGCGATCATGGCCCCTTCCAGCGAGCCCAGAAATGGCCGTCGTGCAGGGGAAAGGCTGAAGGGGTCTGGGGGCATGCCCTTTGGGGCAGTAATGGACTCTTCTGCTTTGCCTTTTTTTGCAGACGTGACAAGTACTGCCACAACGGGGGCATGGCCCTCGCCCACCATCACGCATCGGGTTGCCTGGGTCCACGCTGGCGATCGTGGCCCCTTCCGGCGATCGCTTGAAATGGCCGGTTTGCAGGGGAAAAGCCTCAGGGCCGGGGGTCCATGCCCTTTGGGGGCAGCAATGGACTCGTCTGCCTCGGCGTCACCAGGTCGACGAGCGCGCCCGAGGCGACCGTCTGCGTGCACGGACTTGGCCTACGTCGGCCCACCCGGACTGGGGGCGGCCGATGATCTGAGGCCGTGATCGTCGACTTCATCGCCGGCGCCCGCTCGAAGCTCGATATCGCCGTGCAGGAGCTTGACTCGGAGGCGATCGCGAGGGCGATCTTGGCGGCGAGCTGGCGCGGCATCGGCGTCACCGTGTTCCTCGAGCAGGACTACCTGCGCAGCTCGCTCAAGCGGGACAAGACGACGCACGCGCCGATTGCTCCCGTGCCCAAACCGGGCGAGACGCCCGAGCAGGCGCTCGAGCGGGTGCACTGGCAGGAGGACGACACCGAGCTGAAGGAGAACCGCCGCATCCTCGCTGCCCTGCTGCGCTCGGAGGTCGAGACGCGCGGCGATTTCAACCCGAGATCTTCCACCAGAAGTCATCCTGCGCGACTACGAGGACGGCAAGGCCACCATCCCGGGCAAACCGGCGCCTCCTCTCGGGCTCGGCCAACTTCACCTGGACGGACACGCACGTGAACCTGAACAACGTGTTCGTCCTCCACAACTCCTTCGTCTGCCGCCAGTACGAGCTCGAGTTCGAGCAGCTGAAGCGCGGCATGTTCGGGCGCGGCCTCCATGGCGATGCTCGGCCTAGTCAAGGGCGTTGCCGCACTACGGGGGTTGGGCCGAAGAGGATGTACGCGACCCGTCGCCGCTCATGATGAAACCCGAAGCGTTTTTTTGGCGACGATCCTCCAACCCCGCGCAGGCCCGCTGAGCGCGCTCGGGAAGTACGGCTTAGAGGACAGCTCCAGAGGAGCGCATCGAGTGGTGACAGTCACTCGCCGGCGGCTTCGCCAGGTACGCTCTCCCGGTCGAGCCGCTCAGTCCGGAACTGGCGCTCGTCGACCCGGATCTGGCCGAACGGGCGCGCGCGGAACTTGTCGACGCCGGCGAGGCGGCGACGCGAGCGGTCCCTGCAAGGCAGCCGCAGCAGGCGCCACCGCCGCGTCCTTCGCCTATGCGTCAACACCCGCATTCGGCACCACCGGTCGAAGCCACACGTCGCCGGCTGAGCAATGGGCGGAGGGCGATCGTGGCGGTGGTTGCGCTCGCGGCCGGGCTGGGCGGGGCGGCTGCGATTTGGGCTCGCTATGACGACCGCGCCTCGACCTCTGGAGGACTGGATCAGCCCGCGACACACCCGCAGCTCGAGGAGTCGCTGACGACTGCCACGAGCGAGCGCGGCGAACCGTCGACGGCGCGAGCATCGAAGCAAGCTCTGGCCGGTCAGCACTACGTCAGGGCTGCGACGCGCTCCCGCCGGAACGGGACTGGCGTCGTGGACAGGCGAAGCGGCGTCCCGAGGCAGCCCCTCAGGCCACCACGAACGGCCGTCTTTAGCGTGCCGGGCGCGCCGAAGGAGCCACTCGACGAGATCACCCTCCCGGCCCGCGCCAGGCGCCTCGACGCCTGGCTCACCTCGGCCCGCGGCCCCACAGCCGCCAACCAGCGCCATTGGCTCTACCAGCACGCCTGGATCGTCACCGGCGCGAAGTTCGGCTGGTGGCACGGCGCCGAAGCGCTCCGCGTCATCATCCGAGTCGACCGCCGAGTCGAGTCCCAGTGGGGCATCGGCTATCGCAGTGAAGCGGCCGCGCGCCGAGCGCTCGCCACAGTCGAGGCGAGGGCGAAGTGAGCCCCGCGGCGTGTGTCGCGGCCTGTTCTGACAACGAATATTCGAGAACGAGGAGATCGAGTGAACGAACAGCGATCGCCGTTTCTGCATGTTGAGGAAGTGGCGAAGCCAATAAAGCGTGAGCTCGCGCACAATTGAAGAGCGAACGGGCTCGCCGAGATCCCACACTTGAAACACCCCGGTACGCGCTGATGAGGACGCCGAAGTTCCTTCGATTCGCTGGTACTCGTTACATAAGCATCCCTACGATTTGCAGGGATTTCTGCAATCTCTCGTAGTGGCATCTCCTTACAAGCCTGAGGTTCGGAGACAGCGATTAGGCCGTCGTGATGGGCTCGGCGCGACGATGGGCTCCGCGCGAGAGGATCGTGCAGACTGCCTTCGCGCGACAGTGAGTGGCATAACGATGATTCTCGGCGAGCGAAAGCTGCCGCTGACGAGGGCTGAAGCAGGCGAGCTGCACGATTTGCTAGTTGAGCGCAATCTTGCCCTGTTGGCACTTCAGTCGGAGCTAGCGCGAGCGCTGCAGGCCAACTCGGGAGAGCTGGATGTCCTCGCGGACGAGGAGATGCGGCAGGAGCTGCTGCTTTGCCTCGATGCGAGCGAGGCCGAACTCCAGCTGACCGAAGGGCTGCGAAGGCTCCGACAGGCCGCGCGCGTCCCAATCTCGCCTAGGCCCGAGTATTAGTTCTGCCGCGGGCTAGGCACGGTATAGCCAAGTCGGTAGGCGCGGACCGTGGCCACTTATAGCCACAGTCGAGAAGTTCGGCGCGGAGGCCAGCGCGTTGTCATGGCGTCGCCCCGGAGCGGCCCGTCCATTACGCGGATCGTGCCAAGAGAGGCGACGGGCGCCTTCGATCAGTCGCGCGCGCGGCGCTTGGCTATCCGAGGCGGCACGCAGACAATACGGAGGCGAAGCGCCGAATTCAGGTCCTATCTAGCTCGGCTCAACCTCCTCAAGAACGTGCCTCAGCACTTCGAGTAGCTCACGTAGTCCACCTTGCCTTAGCCCTCCAAGTGCGCGCTCAAACGGAGGTTCGAACCTCCCGCCCCCACTTCAGCCAAGGACTCGAACACCTTGTCGCACTTTGCAAGGGCTTCATCTCGGGCGGACTTGCCGAGGCTCCAGCGTGGACTAGACCATGACCTCCGCCTGGACCACGGAGGCCGAGGCTAATCAGCGCCAGCGTCCAGTCGCGTCTCGCTCCGAGCAACAGCCGAAACTTGCGCCCCCGCCCCAACTTCTGGTATCCGCGCGCGCGTCAACTCACACGTAACTACGCACCCGTACCAGGCCGTGACCGCCATGGACTGCGATCGAAACCGAGCGAACGTCGGTTCTGACGCGCGGGGCCACCACGCCGTGGTGGCAACCCGATCCCCACCTAAGTCC
>JBKPFI010000282.1:0-11276 GCA_046728775.1 Actinomycetota bacterium
GCCAAGCCGCCCTTTTCCAACGAGGTGGGTAAGACGGCCGCGCCGGCCAAGCCGTCACGGCCTTCAGGCGGCGTCGACAGCGACGCCTCGGCGTGGGCGTCGGCCAGGTCAGGCGGCGTTGTTCGGACGCGCGGCCTGAGCGTGCGCCGGGTCCTGGTGACCGGAATGACGGGGACCGGCAAGTCGTCGGCGCTCGAGGCGCTCACTCGCCGCGGCTTCCGCACGGTCGACACCGACTCGCCGCACTGGAGCGAATGGGCGGAGGGCCCGGACGGCGGCGAATGGCTCTGGCGGGAGGACCGGATGGCCGAGCTCCTCGCGGAACAGAGCGAGGAGCCGCTTTACGTCTCGGGCTGCATGTCGAACCAGGGGAAGTTCTACGACCGTTTCGAGGCGGTCGTGCTCCTGAGCGCGCCGGCAGAGGTGCTCCTCGACCGGATCGAGAAGCGGACGACGAACGACTACGGCAAAGCGCCGGCAGAGCGGGAGCTCGTCCTCTTCCATCTCGAGACCGTGGAGCCGCGCCTGCGCGCGACCCGCACGCACGAGCTCGACGCGGGCCGGCCGCTGGCGGAGGTCGTCGACGACCTCGTGGCGATCGGCCGCGCTCCGGATGCCTGATCCCGTCGAGCGGTACCTCGAGCTCGCGCTCCGCCTGGGCCGGCACGACGGGGACCTGGTCGACTCGTACTACGGCCCGGAGGCGATCGCGCTGCGCGTCGAGGCGGAGGAGCCGCTGGAACCGGCGGCGCTCGCAGAGCAGGCCGACGAGCTCCTCGCCGACGTCGCGGGCGATCACTGGCTCGCGGCCCAGGTTCGCGCGCTGGCGGCCACGGCGCACAAGCTCGCAGGCGAGCGCCTCACCTATGCCGAGGAGGGAGCGCGCGTCTACGGGATCGAGCTCCGCTGGCACGACGAGGAGCCGTTCCGCCGCGCCGCCGCGCTCCTCGACGAGGCGCTGCCCGGCACCGGCGACCTCCGCGGGCGGTTCGCGCGCTGGTACGAGCAGATCGCGATTCCGCGGCCGCTCGTCGAGCAGGCCCTGCGCGACACGGCCGCGGAGCTGCGACGGCTCACGCGAGAACGGATCGGGTTGCCGGAGGGCGAGGAGTTCGAGCTCGAGCTCGTGACCGGCAAGCGCTGGTTCGGCTACGCGCACTACCTGGGGGGCCTGCGGACGCGGATCTCGGTCAACACCGACCTGCCCTTCGCAGCCGCCGACCTCGTCCACCTGACCGCGCACGAGATCTACGGCGGTCACCACACCCACCGCGTCTGGCAGGAGGTCGAGCTCGTACGCGGGGGCGGCGAGTTGGAGCGGACACTCGACGTGCTCTGGTCGCCGGAGGCCGTGATCTCGGAAGGGATCGCGGAGGCCGGACCGGAGATCGTCGCCGGCGACGGGCAGGAGCTCGCCGCGGCGTTGCTCGGGCGGCTCGGGTTCGACTACGACGCGGAGGTGGGCTCGCGCGTTACGAAGGCGCGCCGCCTGCTGAGGCCGGTCTCGGCGAACGTCGCGATGCTGCTCCACGACCGCGGGACGTCGCGTGAAGAGGCGCGCCAGTACGCGGCGACGTGGTCGCACCAACCCGACGATCGCCTCGACAAGATGGTCGAGTCGCAGGCGAACAGCCCCTCGCCCGGCTACCAGCATTGCTACTGGCAGGGCCACGAGCTCGTCGACCGGCGGGTGCGCGGCGACGGTGCGCGGCTCCGCGAGCTGCTGACGGCGAGGGTGCTGCCGAGCGAGGCCGCTGCCTAGCTCAGCGGAGGTCGAATGTAGATCGTGCCCTCGTGCTTGATCGGCACGAACGGCGCGCCGAGCCGCATGATCACCGACTCGGCGTGCGCGAAGAGCTCGTCCGCCATCTCCTCGGCGTCCCCCTTGATCGGGACCTCGATGCCGACCTCGTCGACCGGGTGCGCCTCGAGCCCGGCGTCCAGCAGCTCCCGCAGTAGCCGGTCGCGGTCAGGGATCTGAGCGGCCTCGACCTCGACGTTGTCGCTCACCGGACCAGTATCCCCCATCGGCGGTCGAAACCCGCAACCCGGGGTCAGCGCTGGACGTTGAACCAGGTGCCCGCCCGGCCCGGTGTAGCTGAAGCCCTCGCCCCAGGCGGCAAACGTCTTGCCGGTGCTCGTCACACCGATCTCGCCGTAGTCGCCGTAGATCTCGCCGAACCCGTCCGCGCCGACGTAGGCGGCGGCTCCCGCGGGGGCGTCGGAGATCTTGACCGGCGCGGACCAGGTCGCCCCGCCGTCCGCCGAGCTGCGGTACCACACGTTCCAGGCGTCGGGGTTGTCGCCGCCGGCCGTCTGCATGTACCAGAGGCGCGTCGAGCCGCCGAGCGACGCGAGCCGGGGCTGCGTCGCGTCCTCCCCGGCGACCGAGACCGGCACACCCGCGCCCCAGGTGCGGCCCTCGTCGGAGGACGACGAGACGTAGACCTGTTGCGGTCCGCCCGCGGCGCTTGGGCCTTCGTATGCGAACACGAGCTGACCCGGCGCAGCGGAGACCACCGACGTCTGGCCGACGTAGAAGTCCGGCTTGCATCCGTCCGCGACGCAAGCCTCGCCGAGCGGCACCCTCGCGACGACGACGTTCTCCCACGTCGCTCCGCCGTCGCGTGAGATGACTGCGTGGTGCCACACCTCGCCCTCGACGTTGGTCGAGCCCGAGTACTGGAGGCTGCTCTCCGAGAACACGACCGTCCCGCCGGAGAGGACGCGCGCGTCGTAGGCGTAGTAGTAGCGCTTCGAGTCGCTGAGCTTCTGCTGTGTCCACGTCGCGCCGTAGTCGTGGGACTGCCCGACGTAGAGGTCGCCGCCCTGCGGGCCGTTCCACGAGACGTAGACATCCTTGCCGGACGCGCTCGTGGCGACCTCGGGCTTGTCGGTCCACGAGACGTTTCCGTAGACGTGCACCGGCTCGGACCAGGTCCTCCCGTGGTTGGTCGACTTGGTGAAGACGGTCGAGAAGCCGTTGTGGCGGTCGCCGTTCAGGAAAACCGAGTAGACGGCGCCGGTGTCCGGCACGACCTCGATGGTCGGGTCGTACTGGGCCTTCGAGCCGAGGCAGAGGCAGAGCGGCACCTGCGCGCCGAACGTCGAGCCGCCGTCCGACGACCTCGCCAGGGCGATGAACGGCGAGGGGCAGTGGCTCGAGCAGCCCGGCGGCGGCACCCCGTACCGCGTCGTGAGGAGGTAGACGTAGGGCGCCGAGGGATCGGTCGCGACCGCCGGCTCCCAGTCGTCGGTCGAGGAGTTCAGGAGCTGGGAACCGACCCAACCGGCCGCCGGTCGCGTCGTCCGCGTCCCCGGGCCGCCGAAGAGCCCGCGTGCCCGCGCCTGCGCGAGCGCCTCCAGGCGTGCGGCGGTGACCTGGTCTTCCTCCTGCGCCTCCAGAGCCCCCGCCCGCGGAACCGCCTGACGAGGCGGCGCCGAGCCGGGCGCGAATGCGTGCGAGAGCGCAGCGGTGGCCGCGAGCGCGACTGCCGCGGCGAAGCCGACAACCAGTACCCGGCGCTTCAGCATGGAGACCCCTGGTCGAATCGCGGCCGATCGTACGGCCCGCCGGAGACCGGGTCAACCCGCGCGCAAGCGGTATCGTCCGGCCCTGATGGCGGTCGCGACCGAGCGCGAGTACGGGCTCTTCATCAACGGCGAACCGGCCGAGCCGGCCTCGGGCGAGCACCGCGAGCTCGTCGAGCCGGCGACCGGCGAGCCGCTCGCGCGCGCCGCGGTCGCGAACGAGCAGGACGTCGACCGCGCCGTCGAGGCCGCCCGCGCCGCGCTCGAGGGCGACTGGGGCAAGACCGCCCCGACCGAACGCTCGCGCCTGCTGCACGCGCTCGCCGACGCCCTCGTCGCCAACCGCAAGGAGCTCGCCGAGCTGGAGGCGCGCAACGTCGGCAAGGCGATCTCCTCGGTCAAGGCCGAGCTCGCCCAGGGAATCGAGAACTTCCGCTTCTACGGCTCCGCGGTTGCATCGATCGGCGGGCGCTCGAACCCGCTCGGCGGCTCGCTCCTCTTCTACTCGCTCAAGGAGCCGGTCGGCGTCTGCGGCCAGATCGTGCCCTGGAACTACCCGCTGATGATGACGACCTGGAAGCTTGCGCCGGCGCTGGCGGCCGGCTGCACGGTCGTTCTGAAACCCGACTCGGCGACGCCGCTCTCCGCCTTGCGGATGGCCGAGCTCGCGGCCGAGGTCGGCTTCCCGCCTGGGGCGATCAACGTCGTCCCGGGGCCGGGACCGGTCGTCGGCGCGCACCTGGTCAGGCACCCGGGCGTCGAGAAGGTCGCCTTCACCGGCTCGACCGCAACCGGGGCGGAGATCATGCGGCTCGCCTCAGACGGGATCAAGCGCCTGATCCTCGAGCTCGGCGGCAAGAGCCCCAACCTGATCTTCGCGGACGCGAATCTCGACGACGCGATCCCGAGCTCGGTCTGGTCGATCTTCTACTCCGCGGGCCAGAGCTGCGAGGCCCGCTCGCGCGTGCTCGTCGAGAGCTCGATCTACGACGAGGTCGTCTCGCGCTTCAGCGAGGGCGCCTCGCAGCTGAAGGTCGGCGACCCGCTCGACCCCGAGACGCAGGTGGGTTCGCTCATCTCCGGCGAGCACCGGGACCGCGTGCACGGCTACGTGGAGTCGGGCCGCGAAGAGGGTGCAGAGGTCGTCGTCGGCGGCGAGCCCCGGGACGGCAAAGGCGCCTTCTACTCGCCGACCGTGCTCGCGCAGGTCGACAACTCGATGCGCGTGGCGCAGGAGGAGATCTTCGGACCGGTCGTGACGATGACGCCGTTCGAGGACGAGAAGGAGGCGGTCCGGCTCGCCAACGACGTGCGCTACGGGCTGATGGCAACGGTCTGGACCGGTGATCCCGCGCGCGGCCATCGCCTCGCGCGGCGGATCAAGGCAGGCACCGTCGGGATCAACATGCCGTACACCGCCTTTCCGGGCATCCCGTTCGGCGGCTACAAGCAGTCCGGCTTCGGCCGCGAGCTCGGGCTCGAGACGCTCGACGCGTACCTCGAGACGAAGAGCGTGATCGTCTCGACGAGCCCGAAGCCGTTCAACCCGTTCGGGCTGTAGTCACGCCGAGGCTCGGCCGCTACCGGTGGCTGGTCCTGGCCGCCGGCACCGCGGCCCAGACTTCGTTCTCCGCCGTGATCGTCGGCTTGCCGGTGCTCGCACCCACGCTGCGGGACGCCCACGACCTGAGCCTGGTGCAGATCGGGGTCGTGCTCGACGCGCTCTGGATCGGGACCCTGCTGACGCTCCTGCCCTGGGGCCTGCTCGCCGACCGGGTGGGCGAACGATTCGTGCTCGCGACAGGGCTCGGTGCCTGCGGAGCAGCGCTCGTCGGTGCGGGGCACGCCGGCGGCTTCGGCCCCCTGATCGCGCTCATCGCGGTGGCGGGTGCCGCCGGTGCGAGCGTGAACGCGGCGAGCGGGCGCGCGGTGATGCAGTGGTTCCCTGCGGCGGAACGCGGCTTCGCGCTCGGCGTTCGCCAGACGGCGATTCCGCTCGGCGGCCTCATCTCGGCGCTCGTCCTGCCCACCCTCGGGCTGCGCGCGGCGTTCGTCTTCCTCGCCATCCTGTGCGTGGCGGGCGGGCTTTTCGGTGTGCTCGCGATCCACGACCCGGTGGGTGCCGCCGAGGAGGATGTGCTCCAGCCGCGCGGCCTCGGAGCGACGCTGCGCGACGACCGGCTGTGGCTGCTCTGCGCCGGCAGCAGCCTCTACCTCGTCGCGCAGCTCGCGGTGACAGGCTTCCTCGTCCTCTTCCTGCACGACGAGCGGGGGCTTTCGGACGCGGCCGCTGCGGGAGTGCTCGCGGCCGTGCAGGTCGTCGCAGCGGCACTGCGGATCGGCGGTGGCCGCTGGTCGGACCGCGTCGGTTCGCGCGTGCGCCCGTTGCGGCTCGTCGGGCTCGCCAGCGCCGTGACATTGGCGTTTGCGGCGGCTGTGTTGCCGGCTCCGCTCGCGCTGCTCGTGCCGGCCTTCGTGGTCGCGGGCGGCCTCTCGATGGCGTGGAACGGGCTCTCGTTCACGGCTGCCGCGGAGATCGCCGGCCGGAGCAGGAGCGGTGCCGCGCTTGGCATGCAGCAGACCGCGTTGGCCGCAGCCGGCGCGATCGTGCCGCCCGCGTTTGCCGCGGTGGTGGCGGCGACCTCCTGGCGTCTCGGGTTCGCCGCCGCTGCGGTCTTCCCGCTTGCGGGCGTTCACCTCCTGAGGCCACTGCGGTCATAGGGTTTCGCGGGTGCGGGTCCTCGAGCGTCTCGACGAGCTCTACGCGATCGGCGGCGGCACGCGTCTCGGCTACTCGCCGGAGGAGGACGCCGCGCACGAGCTCGCGGCGGGATGGATGCGTGAGGCCGGGCTCGAGGTCGCTCGCGACGAGGCGGGCAACCTGTTCGGCCGCCGCGGCGCGGCGCGGGTCTGGAGCGGGTCGCATCTCGACACAGTTCCGAACGGCGGCAAGTTCGACGGCGCGCTCGGCGTCGTGGCCGCGATCGAGGCGGCGGAACGGCTGCGCGATGCGCCGCTCGCCGTCGTGGCGTTTCGGGCCGAGGAGTCGGGCCCGATGGGCAGCCGGCGGATCGCGGAGCTTCCAAACGCGTTCATTGAGCTTCACATCGAGCAGGGACCGGCGTTGGACCGGCTCGGCGCGCCGCTCGGGATCGTCACTGCGATCGCGGGCCAGGCGCGCGGCAGCGTCACGTTCGAAGGCCGGGCCGCGCACGCCGGGACGACGCCGATGGACGAGCGGGCGGATGCGCTCGTCGAGGCGGCCGAGTTCGTGCTTCGAGTTCGAGCTTGCGCGCGGGAGGGGGCCGTTGCGACGGTCGGCCGGCTCGCGGTGGAGCCTGGCGCGGCCAACGTCGTGCCGGCGCGGGCGACGGCTTCGGTCGACGTTCGCGCTCCGTCCGCGGAGCAGCTCGAGGCGCTGATCGAGGCGATCGGCTTCGAGCCGGCGTGGCGTCAGGATCCGATCGCGATGACGGGGCCGCCGCTCGACGCACTGCGCGCCGTCGTGCCGGGCGCCCCGGAGCTCGTCTCCGGCGCGGGGCACGATGCGATGGTGCTCGCGGCCGCGGGAGTGCCAACGGCGATGCTGTTCGTGCGCAGCTTGAATGGCGGCGTGAGCCACTCGCCGGAGGAGCACTCCTCGGCGGACGACGTGGAGCTCGGGGTGAACGCGCTCACGCAGGCACTCCGGCGCTTGGTCGCGACTGTGGAGAAGTAGACACAGGTCCGGCCCAGCCGAATCACAGACACGTGCGCTTCCGGCCGCTAGGCTCGACGCCGGGTGGCGGGTGGAACTCCTCACTCCCCACCCAAGGGTGGGGTGTGGGTTTGAGGCTCCGCGGTCAGGTCTCTTCGAAACGGATCGGCTGGGCGCCTTCCCACAGCACCTTGCGGCCGAGGTCGTCCAGTTGCTCGACCCCCTCCAGCACCGTCGCGAAGTGGTTCCCGGCCAGCGCGCCGGCCTTGCTCGCGAACGCCGCCGGGCCGTAGGGAAACAGGATCTCCGTCTCGCTCACGCCGCCCGGATAGAACAGGATCTGGCCCGGCGCCGGGTAACACGTCGCGTTCTCCGGCCCGAAGCCGACGTCCAGCTCGCCGAACGGGATCCAGCAGGCCTCGCCGCTCCAGCGCGCGTGGATGATGCGGCTCTCGAGCGGGAGCAGCCGCCGGAACCCCGCGACGGTCGCCGGGGCGGCCGCCTCTTCGAGCCTCGCCACGAACCGGAAGTCTCCGGACGCGATCTCCAGCATCTAAGGCGCTCGCTTGCGACGCCGACGAAAGAGGCCGTGCCGGCTCTGCCGGCGCGGCCGGCCAACACGCCGTCTTGGATCTAGAACGTCTATGCCCTCCTGGTGAGGAGCCTCTGCCGACCTACTTGATCTTCGCGCCCTGCCGGATCCAGGCGCCGAGCAGATCGCGCTCGGCCTGCGTCATCTCCGTCGCGTTCCCGAGCGGCATGATCGTCGACTCGACCGCGACCCGCTCGATCGCGTCAGCCTGTGCGCGGATCTGCTCCGGCGTGTCGAACGTGATCCCCAACGGCGCCGCGGCGACCTTCGTCGGGTGCGAGGAGTGGCACGGCACGCACCGGGCCGACACGATCGCGCGCGCCCGGGCGAACGACACCGTCCCCGCACCCGCGGTCGAAGCTGTCCCGCCCGCGCCGCCCGTCGGCCGGATCGCCACCGCCACCGCCGCGATGGCCAGGGCGGCCGTCACGGGAATCCACCACACCGTCCGTCCCGCGTGGCGCAGGTTGAAGAAGTGGCGGATCCACGCACCTGCGGCCATCAGCGCGACGAGCACGAGCCACGAGTAGCTGTGCCCGTACGCGGACGGAAAGTGGTTGCTGAGCATCGCGAACACCACCGGCAGCGTCAGGTAGTTGTTGTGCACCGAGCGGCGCTTCGCCTCAGCGCCGGGCCCGGGATCCGGCTCGCGCCCGTCCTCGGCCGCCAGCACCACCTCGCGGTGGGCCGGGATGATCACGAAGAAGACGTTCGCCACCATGATCGTCCCGAGCATCGAGCCGACCTGCAGGTAGGCCGCGCGCGGCGCGAACAGCTCGCTGCAGCCCCACGCGGCCAGCGTGGTCAGCGCGAGCAGCGCGGCTGCCAGACGCAGCTCGTCCCGCACCGCACGGCAGAGCTGGTCGTACACGATCCACGCAACGACCAGCAACGCGATGCTGACCACGATCGCCCAGCCGGTGCCGAGCGGGTCGCCCGGCTCGACGAGGTACGTGTTCGCATTGACGTAGTAGAGGACGACCATCAGCGCGAACCCCGACAGCCACGTCGTGTACGCCTCCCACTTGAACCAGTGCAGGACGTCCGGCAGCCGCGGCGGCGCCACGGGGTACTTCTCGACGCGGTAGAAGCCGCCGCCGTGCACCTCCCAGGCCTCGCCGCCGACCCCTGCCTCGACGCTCGACCCGTCGGCGGCGGGCCGGAGGTGGTTGTCGAGGGCGACGAAGTAGAACGACGTCCCGATCCAGACGATCCCCGCGACGACGTGCAGCCAGCGAGCGAGGAACTGCAGCCATTCGTTCGCGTAGGGATCCATGTAGATCACCCGCGAATCCAGCGGTCGCGCGCGATCGCGACCAGCTCCGAGAGCGCGGTCTCGAGCTCCTCCTCGCGCGTCCGCTCGAGGCGTGCGCCGAGCACCTCGAGGATCTCCGCTTTCGAGCGGTGGTTCACGAACACGACGAAGCGGAAGCCGAACTTCTCCTCGTAGACCTGGTTCAGGTAGTCGAGCTCGGTCAGCACACCGGGATCGGCATCGGTTCCCTGCTCCTCGGCCGAGCGGCCCGACAGGTTGCGCGCCCCAATGGCGGGGTGGGCGTCGAGCGCCTCGAGCTTCTCCGCCTCGCTGAGCTCGGCGACGGCCAGAGGCGCCGTCTCGAGCGGGTTCTCGCTGGCGGCCAGCAGCTCGACGAGACGCGTCCGGCCCTCGAAGAGCTCCGCCAGCTCCTCGACGCTCAGCTGCCGCGGTAGGTCACGCATCCGAACGAGGACACGAGCAGCGGCACGTGGTGGTGGCCGTCCTCGAGCTCGAGCTCCAGCTCGACGCGGCGGAAGTAGGGGGAGGGAGGCTCGAACGCGAGGCTGTACCTGCCCGGCTCGAGCCCGTCGGCGACGCGGGCGCGGCCGTCGCCGTCGGTTTCCGCGCTCGCCACCACCTCGGCCGCACGCCGCAGCTCGACCCGCACACCGCTTCCCGGCCGCCCGCGCTCGGTGTCGAGGACGTGGGTCGAGAGCGAGACGGCCACTGCCGCCGAACTCTACGACCCCTTCAGGCTGCGACGGAGCCACGCGAGCGCCTCAACGCCCTGCGCCCGCTGAAACTCGCGCAGCGTCGGCAGGCCGGGCGGCGGCGGCAGCAACGAGCGCTGGACGAAGAACCCGGCGACCGCCGCGAGCACCGGCTGCAGCCGCTCCGGCGGCAGTTCGCGGCTCACGGCATGCGCCTCGAACACTTCCCACGGGTGGGGCCCGCCCTGCATCGCGACGCTCGGCAGGAACGCGAGCAGGTCGACCCACCCTGCGCCGATGCAGGCGTGCGGCCAGTCGACGAACACAACCCGCTCCGGTGTGAGCAGGATGTTGTCGGCCCGAACGTCGCAGTGCAGAAGCGTGTCGCCTGTGGCCGCCTCGGCCCAGCCGGCCTCGAGCCTGCAGAGCTCGTCGAGGTGATCGCGCGTCCAGGGTTCCAGCACGTCGGCCTCTGTAACGACGAGCGTCCGCCAGCCGTGGAAGAGCTCGTCGAGGCGCTCCGCGACCGACGGAGCCTCGAGCGGCGAGGGTGTCAGCGCCTCCGCGAGGTCCGCGAGGGCGGCGAGCACGCGCTCGAGGTCGGTCGAGCGCCAGGGGAGCTCCGGCTCGTGGCCGTCCACGTGCTCGAAAACAAGCGCGACCCAGCCGCCTTCGTGCTCGAGCGAGAACAGCAGCCGCGGCGCCGGCGTCGCCGGCGGGAGCGCCGCCGCGACCCGCGCCTCCCGACGGTGGAACTCCGGAGAGTCCGGGTTCGGCTCGGGCCCGACGGCCTTGGCGAAAACGCTCCTGCCATCCTCGAGCTCGAGCGTGGCCGCGAGACCGGGCGAGAAGCCTCCGGGCCGGGTCACCGTCCGCGCCACCGGTGCGCCGAGCCGCTGCTCGACCGCCGAGCGGATCTCCGGCGGTAGCCCTTCCCAGGCCAGCCGCTCGCCACGGGCCGGCGGGAAGGCCACTAGACGAAGCGGGCCGCCACGCGCCGGTGGTCGCGCACGATCTCGTCCTCGAACAGGTTCTCGAAGACGTGACGGCCGCCGACGACGAGGCCGCTCGCCGTGCGAGGCCCGCCGAAGACGAGCGCGGCGACGGGATCCTCGGCGCCGGAGAAGATCCACTCGTCGCCCCAGATGGCGAAGTCGGCGCACTTGCCGGGTTCGAGCGAGCCGAGGTCGTCGCGGCCGAGCACCGCCGCGCCGCCACATGTCCCTAAGCGCAGGGCGTCGCGCACGCTGAGCGCAGTCGGACCGCCGCGCGCCCGGGCCACCAGCAGCGCCTGCTTCACCTCGAACAGGAGGTCGCCGCGCTCGTTCGACGCCGAGCCCGACGTCGACCTCCGCGTCCAGTAGCTCGCGGACGCGCGCGATGCCGGCGCCCAGGCGCAGGTTCGACGTCGGGCAATGCGCGACGCCGACCCCTCCACCCGCGAACGTTCGCACGTCGTCGTCGTTCAGGTGGACGCAGTGCGCGCAC